>CAZSBW010000203.1:0-5596 GCA_964604815.1 uncultured Salinivenus sp.
GGCTCAGCACGTTGTGGTACATGCCGATGTCGCTCTCCAGAATTTCCCCCGAGCGGGGGTCGTGCACGTGCGGGCCATAAGCATTCGGAATCTCGGAGGCGAACCAGCGGACCGTCGAGAAGCGGATGTCGTCCGGGTCGAACGTAGCGTCGGCCTCGGCGGGCGTCTTCGCCACGATGGCGTTCTTGAAGCCCGCGGCTCGAAAGGCTTCCTGCCAGTCCTCAATGCCCTTTTCCACGTAAGACCGCCACTTCTCAGGAGTCGCCGGATCGACGTAGTACGCAATCGGCTCCTTCGGCTCCACGAGCTCTCCATTCCGGTAGGCGTCCGGGTCCGTCGGTTCCAAGCGCCAGCGGGTCACGAAGCACTCCTCGGCGGCCCGCTGCTCCTCGGAGCTATAGTTGGTCCGCTCGACACTGAAGTAGCCGACGCGCTGGTCGCAGAGACGCGGCTGCATCGGCGCCTGCGGAAGCAGGACCATCGAGTGGTTCATCTCCACGCTGATGGTCCCGGTTTGCTCACTGGACGGCGGGTCCTGGGCGTCGTACGTGAGAATCGCCTCCACGTCCGTGTTTCTCGGAAAGCTTTCAACGCCCGTAAGGTACGTCCGCCCTTCGTCGAGCTGGCTCACTCCGTATTCCTTGCGGGCCGACTTCGGAAGGCCGAGCGACGATACGTCGGTCGTGTACAGGTCCGTCGCGTTGATGACGACGCCGGTCGAATCCTCGTTGAGGGCCTCAATCGAGAACGACTTCAGAATGGGCTCGAAGCTGGAGTTTTGAACGGCCTCGAACACCGGATCCTGCGGATTGGCGGTCTTTTCGTAGCTGGCCACGCGGAGGAGGAGGTCATCGTCCCGCCGCTCCCACCGCAGCACCTGGGTACTGCTCTTTTCGCCGCCGTAGGCGAGGTCGGATTGCGCCTGGGATATGCGCGACACCATCAGAATCTCGCGTCCGAGAAGGGAGTCCGGAATGGTAAAGTACAGCTTGTCCTCAACGCGATGGGTCGTAATGAGCCCTGTTTTCGTCTCGGCGGTATCCGGAATGACCTTGCTGAACGGCTTGATGCCGTCTTTTTCGTCCTTCTCGTCAGCGGACTGCTTTTCTCCGCCGCTCGTGGCGGACTGTGTGCCCGCACAGCCCATCAGGAGACCAGCAACCAGTACGACGAGCGCAAAAAGGGACAATCGTTTCGGGAGAAGGGGGGAAAAAGCCATTGATTTGGAAAATGAGGAACGAGAGCGGGAAAGGAAAGTCGCCGAGCGAAAATGCGATCACCAAATTGGCTCGGCAAGACGCGAAGTACCGATACATATAAACCTAATTTCTCGGGACGATCGCAATCCGTCTTCGCCAGCGTGTAGCCAATCGCACGTGGGTGCTGCGAGTGGTGGTCTGCACGACACCGCCGGCCCCTCTCTCAGCGAGTGTAGCGGCACACAAAGGATGCACGCCCGTGTACTGCAAGCTGCCGCGACGCCACGATCACGCCCCCTCATCAACGGCGTGCAGGCCTGTCTTGGCCGACGACGATTATCCGAACTGGGCAATGAGAATGAAGGCGAGAACGAGACCTGCGAAGATGCCGAGGGCAATGAGGATCTCGCGGACCACACGACGATTCACGGGACGTAGGGGGTTTGGCTAGAAGAGGGTTGGCGGCCCGATCAATGCCGGTTCTCGAGCGGAGGTAGGCATTGGACCCGGAGACCGTTTAAATCGCCCCCCTAACCCGAGATTGTCAACCCAACGCGCGTCCGTCGGTTGAAACCTGGGATACCGCGCCTGCCTCGTCTTCATCGTTCTATTGCATCACGCTTTACTCTCCAATGCGTTCTCCGATTTTGCGTCCCTTCCGATTCCTTCTTCCCCTCCTCGTTCTGGGGACAGTTCTTGGCAGCCCAGCCCTCGCCCAGGAGCGCGGAAATGACGAGGTGCGCGTCAGTCCGAATGCTGCCGTATCCCAAACCATCGGCACGACGGAGGTGCGCCTGACCTACGGCCGACCCTCGATGAACGGGCGCACCATTTTTGCCGATGATGGACTGGTGCCGTACGGGGAGGTCTGGCGTACCGGCGCCAACGAAGCCACCACGATTTCCGTCGCGTCGGACGTGATGATCGAGGGGGAACCGCTCTCGGAAGGCACGTACTCGCTCTACACCATTCCGGGCCCGGACACGTGGACGATCATCTTTAACAACACGGCCAACCAGTGGGGCACCAGCTACGACGAAAGCGAGGATGCCCTGCGCGTGGAGGTGTCGCCGAAATCGGCCCCGACGCGGGAGATGATGACATTTCTCTTTACGAACGTGTCGGAGACATCGGGCACCTGCGTCCTGCACTGGAACGAGACCCGCGTGCCGTTCACGATTGAGGTGGCCAATTGACAGCCCATCTACAGCTTGAACGTATACGTGTACTTGACGAGCACACTGCGGGCGTCCGTCCGGGGCAAGGTTGGCGTCGTGCGGGTGCGGTCGAGGTTGACGCCCTCGCTGTAGACGACCCACAGGTCGTTGCCCTCGCCGAAGTTGTATCGAAAGCGTACGTTGGCCGTGGCGCGGTTCGCCGCGCTGTTGTACTGGAGGAAGGCATTCGTCGAGATCTGTTTGTTGAGGGCCGCCCGAACGCGGCTCCGGGCCACGTGCGCCACAAACTGCTGGTTGCGGTCCGGAAAGCGGACGACGTTGGCCTGGTACGTGCCGCCCAGTTCCAGGTGGCGCGACAGGTTCCAGGTGGGGCTCGCCTCGATCTGCCACCGCCACCCGTCGTAGAACGTGCCCAGGTAGGTGCTCACGCTGGTGCGGAGGAGCTGCCCTTCCGGCGGGCCGTGCTCCAGCTTGGCGCTGTAGAACGTGTATCGGCCGTCCGGCACCTCCGTGCGTTCGGGAAGCGAAAGGGTGTCGCGCAGGGCCTCGACCCGGACGCCCCCTTCGGCTTCCAGGCGTCGCCCGTCGTCGAATTCTGCTTCCCACTCGTGCTCCGCGCGGGCCGACTGCACGGACCCGTCCGCGTTGCGAAGGATGACCTCGCCACTTGCCTCCGGCGTCACTTTTCGAATGGACGACCCTGCCTCCGGAAACCAGCCGTACACCACCCCCGCCCGTCCTTCCGTAAAATCCTCTCGTCGACTGAACCCGACGTCCGGGCGGTAGTCGGCTCCGGCCCGCCGGACGGTGCCCTGGTAGTGCAGCCCCTCGCTCCGGCGCCGCTCCCACCGGAGGAGCCCGAGCGTGGCGTCGAGCGGCTCGAACGCGTCGTCCTGGACGAGGGCGTGGTCGACGGTCTGGGCGCCCTTCACCGTGAGGTACTCGTCGCCGAACAGGCGGAAGACGCCGTCGAGCCCGTAGCCGACGTTGTAGGTGCTGTCCGTGCCCACACGGCTCACGACGATGCCGCCGGCGTAGGAGGTCTCGTTGAAGACGCGGCGCCGCACCCGGGCAACCCCAAAATTCTCGCCGGGCACGCCCAGATTCGCGTTCTCGGCCGTCTGCATGTTGAGTACGCCCACGTCCCAGTCGCCCACGCGGCCCACCAGCCGCGCCCCGCCCCAGATGCGCACCGGTTCGCCGTCGACGAGCCCGATGCGGCGGCTATTGAAGAGGCGGTCGGCCCCGCCGGTGTTGAAGGCAAACGTGCTGGCCCGCTCCTTGAAAAACCGACGCTTCTCCGGAAAGAAGAGGGAGAACCGCGTCAGATTGATGCGCTGCGGATCGGCCTCCACCTGCGCGAAGTCGGTGTTGGCGGTGAGGTCGAGCGTGAAGTTGTTCGTGACATTGTACTTGAGGTCGCCCCCAATCTCGCGCGTCGCGTCTCGCTGCTGCCGAAAGGCCGTTCCGTCGTCGGTGCGCAGGGCTTCCTGGTCCAGCCCCCCGAGCGCGTAGGGCGTCAGGTAGGCCGGGCGCTCCGACTCCACGTTTCTCAACGTCACGTCTCGGGCCTGCGACGGCTTGGCAAAGCCCAGGTCCCAGTTGGGCGGAATGTCGGGAAAGATGTAGCGCTCGTTCCGGCGGGCGATGTAGCGATAGGCAATCATGCCCATCGTCGCCCGGTCGCCCTCGGCCTGAAAGCCGAGACTGGAGAGGGGAATGCGCATCTCGGCGAACCAGCCCTCGTCGGTCTGCGTCGCCTCGGCGGTCCAGAACGTGTCCCAGTTGGAGTCGGCCCCGCCGCCGTCGTTGGACACGGCCAGGTCGAATCGCACGCCCGCCGGCGTCACGAAGAACCAGAGGGCGTTCTCATTGTCGTTGAACGGGTCGAGGACGATGGCGAAGGTGTCGTCGCCGCTGTATTCCTCGCGGTACAGTGTATTGGTGCGAATGCCCTCCGGGTTCGCGTCGTGGAGCCGCCCCGAGACGTAGAGGAACTCGTCGTCGTAGCCCACGCGGATCTCCGTCCGCTCCTTGATGCCGCCCTGATAGGTGGGCTGGTACATCGTCAGCGGGAGGGGCGAAATTTCGGTCCAGGCCGGTTCCGTCACCCGTCCATCGACGGTAATCTCGCCCTCGATTCGAGGAAGCGCCATCGGCTCCTGGGCGGCGGCCGGGTTCAGGATGCCAAAAAACATCCCCAGAAGACACACGCTGAGAGCAGTCCGCACGAGCAAGGAGGGAATCGATTTAACCAACGAACACAAACGTGCGGCCCGAACTCGAAGATCGCGATCCTGATTCTGGAAGCCGTTCCAAATGGGCCGTCGCGAGGCGGTGTTCACTGGAGAATCAACGGACGGATGAGCTCACCCCGCCGCCCACCCGGGCACCGTGCCCACCTCGACTCCGAAGGCCACGCCAAGCAAGAGATAAGCGAGGAGGGGGACCAGGACGATAAACAGCAGGTTGAGCCACAGGCCCACGCGGCTCATCTGCGGAATGCTGAGGTGGCCGCTGCCGTAGACGATGGCGTTGGGGGGCGTGGCCACCGGCAGCATGAACGCACAGCTCGCCCCGAGCGCCGCCGGCACCGTCAGCAGAAACGGATTTTCGCCGAACCCCACCGCCACCGCGCCCAGGATGGGGAGGAAGGCGGCGGTCGTGGCGGTATTGCTCGTAATCTCGGTGAGTACAACGATGAGGGCGACGGTGCTCAGGAGCACGAGGGCGATGGGCCAGCCGCCGAGGGCCTTCACACCTTCGCCGATCCACGTGGCGAGGCCCGTGTCGCTGATGGCGGCGGCGAGGCTGAGCCCTCCGCCGAAGAGGACGAGCACGCCCCAGGGCAGCTCCTCAGCGTCCGTCCAGGTGAGAACGGCCCGGTCCTCGGTCCCGGCCGGCAGCAGGAAGAGCGCGAGCCCGGCCCCCATCGCGATCCCCGCGTCGGAGAGCCCCGACACCACGTCGCTCAGGAGGGGCCGCGTCATCCAGAGCAGGGCCGTGAGGCCAAACACGACGGCCACCCGCGTCTCGGCGGCGCTCACGGCACCCAGCTTGTCCCGCTCGTCGTGGATGAGTTCGGCCCCGCCGGGCAGCCGGTCCAGCTCGATGGGATAGACCCACGTGAGCACGAGGTAGATCAGCGGCAGGCCCACCGCCACCAGGGGCAGGCCCACGATCATCCACTGCGCAAAGCCCACCTCCACGCCGTACGAC
>CAZSBW010000204.1:0-5584 GCA_964604815.1 uncultured Salinivenus sp.
TGAATCATCCATCGGTGGAACCCGCAGTTGTGACCGGACTGTCGATTTGCGTCGAACCGATGTGTAGGGCACCGGTCCTGGGATCCCTCCTCCGGTGTGTAGGGCACCGATCCGGAATCCCTTTCCCTATAGATCACACTTTGTTTACCATACTTAGATAACGACAATTTGCATCATCAGGGGTTTCTTTCTTAAGCTGTAAATGCGCGTTCTATTCTGGTGGAACCCGCATTTTCCATCTCTCTGAACGTGCCATTCCCAATCCGGTGTGTAGGGCACCGGATTGGGTTTTCTTTATCGGGATGGCCTCCTCGGCAAGAGCGAGCATCGCGCTCTCCGGCAGTGTCCCTCTCGTTTCCGCCTCACTGCCGGACGCTCCCAGCGAAAATAACGCCGAGGTATACATTAAATGAGACAAATTCTATTCCAATCTACGAATATTTGCGTATCGAAGGCCGGACCGTACGGCCGTTTCCCGAGAAGTTACGGAAGGCAACGGCACTTCGCACGGCCCCGGAAATGCTTTCATCGTGTCTCTTCTCTCTCCGAAATACCTCCTGTGGAAACAACACCCGGCGCGCCGGTTCTCCCGAAACGTTGTGCTTTTGTAACGCATTGCGATCCGTTACAACTTCATACCGTTTCGAAACGACACGTGTAGCGTCTCCGTCCTTTGCCCTCTTCTCCGTCCTTTGCCCTCTCCGGCTCTGGAGTGGTAACACGAAACATCGTCCCCAAGTCGGCCATCCCACCGATACTTTTTTACCGTGCTACGACCTCGTTAAAACATGTGCACCCGAGCCGAGAAATGCTTTCACTCAAGGGACGATTGTTTGTAGACTGAGGCCCCCTCGTCTCACGTTCTTCTTCGATAGCGATCTCCTCGTGTCTACCCTTCCCGACCTACAATCGTATCTCGACGCCCTCGTCACCCGACACGAAAAGTCCGCCTTCATCGAGGGGGACCCCATCTCCATTCCCCACGCCTTCGACGACCCGCGCGACCAGGCGGTGATTGGCTTCTACGCGGCGCTTTTGGCCTGGGGCCGCCGCGACGTGATGCTCCGCAAGCTGCAAGAGCTCTGCGAGCGGATGGACCACACCCCCCACCGCTTTGTTCGCACGTTCGACGAAGAAAGCGGCCGGGCCGCGCTCGACGGCTTCGTGCATAGAACCTTCCAGCCCATCGACGCCGTCTGGCTCACAAAAAACCTCCGTGCGGCCCTCGACCGGTACGGCTCGATGGAGGGGCTCTTCGCGGCTCATCTGCCGGAGGAGACGGCCAACGACGAGTCGCCGGTGGCGCCCATGCTGCAAGGCGTGAGCACCACGCTCCTTACCATCCACGACGACACCCCGCAGCGCCTGCGCAAGCACCTGGCTCGTCCCGAGGCAGGCAGCGCCTGCAAGCGCCTCAACATGTACCTGCGCTGGATGGTGCGGCCCGGCCCCGTCGACTTTGGGCACTGGACCTGTCTCGATCCCTCCGATTTGATGCTGCCGGTGGACGTACACGTGGGGCGACAGGCGCGCAAACTGGGCCTCCTCACGCGCAAATCGAACGACTGGAAAGCGGTCCGGCGCCTCACGGCCGTCTGCCGCCACTTCTGCCCGTCGGACCCGGCGCGCTACGACTTTGCCTTCTTCGGGGTGGGCGCTCAGGACGACTCGCTCGACACGCGCTTCACGGGCGATAACTCGGTGGATCGGAGCTCCCTGCCCACCCCCCGGTAGCCGCTCTGGTAGTAGAGCACCGCCCCGTGGTCGGGCTGCTCGTCGATTTGCACGACGAGACCGACGTACAGCGTTTTGTCTCCGGCCGCAACGGTGTCGTGCGAGACGCAGTGCAGCCGCGCCGACACGCCGTCGAGCAGGGGCGTGCCGTGCTCGTCTCTCGTGTGCGGAACCGACTCGAACTGCTCGTTCGCCGCGAGGCCGGGCACCGCAAAGCGCTTGGCGAGATGCGCCTGTCCCTCCCCCAGCACGTTCACGGCAAAGCGGGAGCACGTCTCCATCACCTCGTACATGCGCGACTCGCGGCCCACGTTGAAGCTCACGAGGGGCGGGTCGAGGGCCACGCTCGTAAACGAACCGATGGTGATGCCCCGCGCTTCGGGATCTCCGGCGGCCGTCACGACCACAACAGGCGAGGGCACGCGACGCATCGCAGCACGAAATGCACGACCCTCCACGGGCTCACACATAAAAGCGACGGACCGGATGGGACAACGGGCACGACGGGGCTCGCCTGAAGCATGCCCGAGCGGCAGGCTTCAAGAGGCACTTCTCATTCGGAGCAGTATCAACGTGAACGCAGCGCCTCCGTTCGGGCGGCAGTCCAGATGTTACGAGAACACGTCCGAAACCCGACGGAAGAAGGACTTCTCCGTTCCGGTCTGATTGGGCTGGGGCTGGAAGTTGTCGTGATGCCGAAGCTGCTCCATCATCTCCCGCTCGTTATCAGACAACTGCTGCGGGGTCCAGACGTGAATGCGGATCATCTGATCGCCCGTTCCGCTTCCTTCGAGGTCCGGAATGCCCCGGTTTCGCATCCGAAGAATCTTGCCGGCCTGTACCCCCGGCTCCACTTCGAGGCGCGCCCGTCCCTCCAACGTCGGCACGTCGACCTCCGTCCCCAAGGCCGCTTCCGGGAAGGAGAGATGCACGTCGTAGTAAATGTCGAGCCCGTCGCGCACGAAGTGGTCGTGGGGCTTCTCTTCGATCTCGATGCGGAGATCGCCCGGCACGCCGCCGCGAAGGCCCGCATTCCCGGCGTCGGAAATGGTTAGATAATTGCCCTCCATCACACCGGAGGGCACCGTCACCGACACCGTCTCTTCGCCCTCAATCCGCCCTTCCCCGCCACACTCGTCACAGGGATTCTCAATAATTCGTCCCTCCCCGTTGCAGCGCGGGCAGGCCTGCACGTTCACAAACTGCCCAAAGACCGAGCGCGATACCTGGCGCACCTCCCCCGTCCCGTCGCACTTGGGGCACATAACGTAGTTTTCGCCTTCCATGCCCCCCTCGGCCCCTGTGCCGTCACAGATCTCGCACTGAAGGAACTTGCGAACCTTGATGTTTTTCTCGGTTCCCTCCGCAATCTCCTCCAGCGTCAGCGGAAGCGTTACCCGGAGATCGCTGCCGGGCCGCCCCCGCTGTCGACGCGCACGGCGCCCTTCGCCGCCGAAGATGTCGTCGAACGCACTGAAAATGTCTTCGATGTCGTGGAATCCACGCCCCCCCCCTCTTCCTCCCCCTCCATCTTGCCCGAGTCCGGCGTGCCCGTATCGATCGTAGCGCTCGCGCGTCTGGGGGTCGGAGAGCACGTCGTAGGCCTCCGACGCCTGCTTAAACTTTTGCTCGGCCTCGGGGTCGTCCGGGTTCCGATCCGGATGGTATTGCATGGCCTTCTTTCGGTACGCCTTTTTGATCTCGTCCTGGGAGGCGTCCGAGTCGACCCCAAGAACCTCGTAATAATCGCTCGGCATTAGTGAGTCGTTTTCAATTCAGAAAAAGCGTATCCCGGTCGCAAAACTCGACTCGCCGGACAGGAACGCGCCGGCGCGCAGCGAAAACGGGTGGTCAAATTGCGAATCCAGCGGCCCTCCTCGCTATTCCTCTCCTTCCTCCTCCGAAGGCGGAGCAGCCACGACGACGCGACTGTGTCGAACGACCCGGTCTCCCATTCGATATCCTTTGCGAATCTCTTGGAGCACCGTGCCCGGCTCCGTGTCCTCGGAGGGCTGTCGCATCATGGCCTCGTGGAGCTCCTCGTCGAACGGCTGGCCCTCTGCTTCAATGGGTTCCACCCCCAGGGTTTCCAGGGTATCCCGGAATTTACGGAATACCATCTCGACCCCCCCCTTGAGCGACTCGTAGGCCTTTTCCGCATCCTGCGTCTCTTGAAGCTCCTCGGCCGCGTCGATCGAGCGCTCGAAGTCGTCAAGCACTTCGAGCACCGGCTCAATGACCTCAAGCATCCCCGACTCGTGGCGCCGCCGCTTTTCCCGATCCATGCGACGCCGATAGTTTTCGAACTCCGCGGCCTTGCGGAGCACGCGATCATTGAGTTCGTCGCGTTCCTCCTCAAGGGCTTCGACCTTCTGATTCAGCTTTTCAATCTCTTCCCGGAAGCGTTCGGCCTCCTCGTCTTCGCTCTCGTCCGGCGCGTCGGCCGCTGCGCCCTCGTCGGCCGTGCTCTGGGACGCGGGCGCCCCGTCGGTCTCAGGCGGCTCCTCGGAGGCGTTCACGTCAGCAGGCGTCTCGGGAGAATCGTCGGTTGTCGTTTGGTCTGTGCTCACAGTCGAGTTGGGAATAACTGAAACAGTGATGGGTAACGTCGAGCAACGGTCGCCCGGCACCTGGCGACCACGCGCCTTCGAAGAGGCGCGGCGGTTCCCTCGGCCTACGAGGCCCCCGAGGACTCGGAGGGGGGCGACTCGTCTGCCGGGCGATTGACGACGGCCGCCGCGTTTTCGACGAGGGCCACTGCTCGTGCGTAGTCCATCCGGGTGGGCCCAATGACGCCGAGCGTGCCGATCGTGTCTCCAAGCTGGTACGGGGACGTCACAATCGAGTAGGAATCCATCTCTTCCTCTTCGCTCTCCCCCCCGATGCGAATCGTGGCCGTTCCCACCGCGTCCGGATCGGACTCGAACAGGTCTTCGAGCACTTGCACGACCCGATCCTCGTCTTCGATCACCTCGATCAGGCGTCGAACGTCGTCGGGCTCCTGAAATTCGGGCTGTGTGAGAATGTTCTCCGTTCCCTCAAACTGCAAACGGCCTTCCTCCGGCTCGCTAAAGAGCACCGTGGCCTCGTCCATAACCAATTCGATGAGCCCGGTTTGGTCCCGCAGGTCTTTCATTCGGTCCTCGTGGGTCTCCCGAATCTCTTGAAGGGTGAGTCCCGCGAGGCGCTCGTTGAGAATGGAAACGACCCGATCAATCTCAGACCGGCTGAGGTCCGCCTCGAAACGGAGCACAATCGTCTTCACCACCCCTCCGCGCACGCTCAGCACGAACATGTAGCGGCTTCCCGACAGCGGAACGATCTCGAGGCGATCGAGCACCCCCGTGGCGAGCCGGGGGCTCAGCGCAATGCCCAGCAAGTTGGAGAGTTTGCTGAGCAGGCGCGTGCTCTCACGCAGAAGCTCGTCGGTGTCGCTGACGAGCTGTTCGAGCCGCATCTTGAGCACCTGCCGCTCCACGGGCGTCAGCTCTGGGGTGTCCATGAGCTCGTCGACAAACGTCCGGTACCCGAGCCGAGTAGGAACGCGACCGGCAGACGTGTAGGGATGATCGAGGTAGCCCATGTCCTCCAGGTCCGCCATTGTGTTGCGGATGGAGGCCGCACTCAGATCGAGCGAACTCTCTTTGGCCAGCGACCGGGATCCGACTGGTCCCGCCTCATCGATAAATTCCTCAACGGCGAGCCGCAGAATGGCACGCTCCCGATCGCTAAGAGAAGGGCGCTCCTCACTATGTTCAGCACCGCCTGATGGACTCGTGCTCACGTTGTTCATCACCCGATTTTCTAAACAGCTTTCTCGACAGGTTCGTCTCTTTCTCCGGTGAAAAGT
>CAZSBW010000205.1:0-5584 GCA_964604815.1 uncultured Salinivenus sp.
CCTCTTCGGCCACACCGTGCCCAGCGAGTTGCCCGACAAGATGAACATGTCCATCAAGCAGCCGGTGGGCGTCTGTGGCATCATCACGGCCTGGAACTTCCCAGTGGCCGTCCCCTCCTGGAAAATCTTCCCCGCCCTCGCCGCCGGCAACACCGTCGTGTTTAAGCCGAGCGAGGAAGCGCCCCACAGCGGTCAACTCTTCGTACAGACCCTTCTCGACGCCGGCCTGCCAGACGGCGTGATCAACATCGTCAACGGCGCGGGCGAAACAGGACAGAACCTCGTCGAGCACCCGCAGGTCGACGCCGTGGGCTTCACCGGCTCATACGAGGTGGGCACGTCCATTGCCGAGACCTGCGGTCGCCTCAACAAGCGCGTGTCGCTGGAGATGGGCGGCAAAAATCCTATGATTGTGATGGACGACGCGGACCTCGACCTCGCGCTGGAGGGTGTCATCTGGGGCGCGTTCGGCACCACGGGGCAGCGCTGCACGGCCACGAGCCGCCTTATCTGCCAGGAGGGCGTCCACGACGAGTTCGTACAGATGATCGAGGAGGAGGCTGAAACGCTCATCCTGGGCGACGGCAACGAGGACGACACCGACGTGGGCCCGCTCATCAACGAGGCCGCTTTAGAGAAGGTCTCCCGCTACATAGACATCGGCAGGGACGAGGGCGCCACGCTCGAGTTCGGTGGTTCACAGGCCCAGGTAGACGGGCTGGACGGGTTCTTCTTCGAGCCCACCGTGTTCACCGACGTGGACCCCGACATGCGAATCGCGCAGGAGGAAATCTTCGGGCCTGTGCTCAGCGTGTTCACGGTCGAGTCCTACGAGGAAGCGGTCGAGTTGGCCAACAACACGAAGTTTGGCCTCTCCTCCTCCATCTACACCGAGGACGTGCAGAAGGGCTTCAGCGCCATGCGCGACGTGGAGGCCGGCATCACCTACGTCAACGGCCCCACCATCGGCGCGGAGGCGCACATGCCGTTCGGCGGCGTGAAGGGCACCGGCAACGGCCACCGCGACGGCGGTTGGGCCGCGTTCGAGTTCTTCACTGAGCACAAGACGATTTACGTCGACTACTCCGGCCAGCTGCAGAAGGCGCAGATGGACTCGGTGGAAGAGTAGAATCGAACCATTCGACTCAAAAGCAGAAAGCGGGTGGTGCCGAAATCCTGTCACCACCCGCTTTTCCTATTGTATCGAGCCGATGGGTTTTCCAGCCACAAACGCTATTCTTCGTCTCGGAGATACTCATTGCCTTCCCGTTCACGGACGACGGCCTTGAACGTGTCGTCCTCCTGCTTGGCAGATCGAACAATAACGTTCTCCTTGCCAAAGCGTCGGTACAACAGATTTCTCAGGTTCTGGATGTCATTCTTTTCCAGATCCGAGAGTACAATCGATTCGTCGTCTCCGAGCTCACTCCATTTCTGGGCAACCGGCTCATATCTGGAGGTCCGACCTCGACCGCCACCCGCTCCAAGTTCACGCTCGGCTTCCTCTTTTTCTTTCACTTCCATCTGAAAATCAACTTCCATGGTTTTAGATACATTCGATTCGGTGGGCTATTTCGATAGTAGAATTTTCCGGCTCAAGAACAGTTCCCTCTTTCTTTCTCTTTCAAAGAAATGATGCCCCCTCAACGTTACATCCGAGAAAGAAGCCTACTACTATCGATACGTGGGCATGCACGTACTCAACCGGAACCTACGTTATAAATGTACCCGTGCTCGATTTCCCCTCCTCTTTTTCCGTCGAGAAAAACGATCGTCTGAAGCTGTTCGACTTGATCGAATCGCTCTTCCACCTCACAAAGCACGACGGTCGCCTGTGGGACGTCAGCAGAGAACCGGCGAACCGGCTCTTCGAGATCGAGCGGCTCTTCCAGGGAATACTGAAGGACAAACGTCTGTGCGGGCACCTGCCCAGGTCCGGCCTCCCCTGTCTCCCGATGTTCGAAGTCGAACTCGTTGAAGAGTGCGTGCTCGCTAATGGATGACGGATCCTCCGGCGCCGTAACGAGGAGATAGGTCGTGATTGTAGCCACGTCGGGAATCTGTCGGTTCGTGCATCAGTGAACGCCGCTCGTCGTGGTTGGCTCCTACAGACGGGGGCGGCTCGTATGGTGACCTCTGTTCCGGGGACGTAGATCGCGAACGTTGGCAGCGGCGTCCCGCCGCGCCCAGATCGCCTGTTCAATTGAGCACCAGGCCTGCCCCCGATCCAATACCGCACTGTCGCTGGTGGCAACGATCCGGCCGCTGCCGGCCAAGACCTCGTCAACCGTCTCCTGGACCTCAATCTCCCATCCGACGCCCGACGGCGCCAAATCGGCCAAGCGCGTCTTGAGTCGACCCACGTTCGACACGTGGGCGTCGAGCCACCACGTGAAGCCGCTCACTCCGAGGGCCTTCATGGTGTCGCGAACCGAGCGAATGGCCGGTTCAGTTTCCGCCACGATTCGGTAGGTGCCCTGCACCGGATCGACGTCTCGATAGGCCCGATCCCGTCCCACGAAGAGGTACGCCCCACCCAGCAGTCCCTCCACCGAAATCAGAACGTTGAACCCGTCCACGTCGATCCAGCGGCCGGCGAGGCTTGGGGGCTCACGGCGCCGCACGAGCCGATGGATCCGCGCGGCGTCGCCGCAGGCCGATCGGGCCACGGCGTTGCGTTGCCGCCGCTTCAGACGGTAACGATCTCCCACGAGCTTGAGAGACGCGGAATCGCCGTATCCGCGCGTGCGCAACCACGCCAGGTCGTAAACGGCGTCGCGGAGTGTCGGCATCTGCGCGGAAGCAAACTGCTCGTCATCTTCTGGATGCGCACCCCGATGCGACGGCATGTGATACCGTTTCCAGTTCGAAACGTCTGCTCGCGAAAGAAGAATGCGTACCTGAATGACTGAATATTCCTCCTCAGAACGGTCTAACGTTCAACGGCTTATGTTGGTAGGATCAGTCACCGCTATGTGCGCTTCCGAGCAACCCCTTCCTCATCAGCCACGCGCGAGACGGCCGAGGCGACCCGTTGCACGACCTTCTGATCGAACACGCTGGGAATGATGTAGTCTGGTGTCAGGCTGCGTGACTCGATGGTCCCGGCAATCGCGTGGGCCGCCGCAATCTTCATCTCGTCGGTAACGTCGGTGGCCCGGCAGTCCAGTACGCCCTTGAAGAGTCCCGGGAAACACAGCACGTTGTTGATTTGATTTGGATAGTCACTGCGACCGGTAGCCATGACCGCCGCGTGCGGGTACGCATCTTCGGGCATGATTTCCGGGCGTGGGTTCGCCATTGCAAAAACGATGGGATCGGCGGCCATCCGCTTGAGATCGTCCGCGGTAATCACACCCGGGACACTCAGGCCGATGAAGACGTCGGCCCCTCCCATGACCTCGGAGAGGGTATCTCCATTTCCCTCCGGCTCCGTCATCGACACGTATCGCTCCTTCGCCTCGTTCAAATCGTCCCGGGCTTCGGTCACGGGCCCCGAGCTATCTACGCCCACCACCTCCTCCACGCCCATCTGAAGGAGCATCTCAGTGACGGCCGTCCCGGCGGCCCCGATGCCCACCATCACCACCTTGAGTTCGTCGAGCGACTTGTCCACGATCTCCAGGGCGTTCAGGAGCGCCGCCACCGTGACCACGGCGGTTCCGTGCTGATCGTCGTGAAAAACGGGAACGTCCAGTCGGTCTTTGAGGCGCTCCTCAACCTCAAAGCAGCGAGGCGCCGCAATGTCCTCCAGATTAATACCGCCGAAGACGGGCGCCACGTGCGCGACGGTCTCGACGATCTCGTCCACGTCAGTCGTGTCAAGACAAACAGGGACCCCGTTCACGTCAGCAAATTCCTTGAGGAGTTGGGCCTTCCCTTCCATCACGGGAATCGCCGCCCGGGGGCCCACGTCGCCGAGCCCAAGCACCGCTGTACCGTCGGACACGACGGCCACCGTATTGCTCTTGATTGTGAGCCGGTGGGCGTCCGACGGGCTCTGTTCAATGGCCTCCGAGACCCGCGCTACGCCCGGCGTGTAGGCCATGGAGAGCTGGTCGCGCGTGCGCAGGGGAGATTTGCTCTCAACCTCCAGTTTCCCCCCGATGTGCATCAGAAAGGTACGATCCGAAACATCGACCACGTCCACACCATCGATGGCGCGCACCCCATCAATGATCGTTGCCGCATGATCGTTGTCACGCGTATTGATGGTGATGTCTCGAACCAGCACCTCGTCCCCAGCCCGAACAATGTCAATAGCTCCGATATGTCCGCCTTCTTCTCCAACGACCGACGTCACTCTCGCGAGCATGCCCGGTCGATTCTGGATCTCAAGCCGGACGGTAATGGAGTTGCTCGCGCTTGGCTGGTACTCACTTTGATCGTCCATGTAGGTGTCCCATTGCTTTGGAAGAACAGGCTCCTGCCCCCGGCTCCGCTCACTGTATAACAAAGCAGGCCCAGAACCGCGAACATTCCCGTCGTGAAGGACCAAACAAAAAAGGGACGACCTCCGGAGCCGGAAGCCGTCCCTATCAGATTAGAGAGTGGTCAGGCGACCCACTCCAAAGTCTGAACCGCTAAGCGCTAATTTCGCCCTTCTCGTCGAACTCCTCGAGTCCCTCCTCAATATCCTCAGCATAGGAGGCACCGATGCCGTCAAGCTCAGTTAGGTCCTCGATCTCGCGGAGTTCGGTGAGCGAGGCCACGTCCGCGTTCTCAAGCCGAGAGACGCGCGGGAAGTTCTCCGGGAAGCCGGACGATTCATCAAACGAGGCCTCCTCCTCATCTTCGGACGGGCCTTCCTCGGCGGCACTCTCCTCATCGACGGGGGCCGCCTGGTCTTCGGTGTCTTCGCTGACGTCCGCTTCGGCCTCGTCATCCTCAGCCTCTGATCCGTCCTCCTCCTCTTCGAGAACATCCTGAGCGGCCTGCTCGGCTTCCTCCGCCCGCTCGGAAGACTCTTCTTCCTCCATCTCGTGGCGGAGATCGGCAAGGCCCGAGAGCTCGCCGAGCGTGGTCGGCCCAGTCGTCTCGTCCTCGTCTCCGGCGGTCGGACTCGGTTCGCGAGAAGGCTCTTCGCGCTCCGGCGTCTCGTCGGTGGGTTCAGGCTCTTCTTCGACCTCCTTCTCCTCGGCGTCGACATCTTCTTCGAGGGCCGTCTGGCTGAGCACGATGTCTTTTCGATCCTTGTCGAATCGGATCACACGGAGATCGAGCTCGTCGCCCTCGTGGTAGAAGTTCTCGAAGTTCTGAGGGCCATCCTTCAGTTCACTTCCGGGCACAAAGGCTTCCACGTCGAGCGGCAGCTGTACCACGAGCCCCTTGTCTTCGACTCGGACGACCTCGCCCTCCGTGTCGGTGCCCTCTTCGTACGCGTCGGCGAACTGGTCCCACGGGTTGGTCTTCACCTGCTTGTGGCCCAGCGAAATCCGGCGCCGGTCCTCGTCAATGTTGAGAATAACGACGTCGAGGTCTTGATCCTTTTCGACCATGTCGCCGGGGTGGCGCACCTTCTTCGTCCACGAGAGATCGGAGATGTGAACGAGGCCGTCGATGCCCGGCTCGATCTCGACGAAGA
>CAZSBW010000206.1:0-5539 GCA_964604815.1 uncultured Salinivenus sp.
TCAGCCAAATACGGAGCCACTCGCAAAGTGCACGACGATCCTGCGTAGTTGGTATTACGGCCTTGGAGGGCCGGTGACTCAACCGCCGGATACGGAAAACCGTACGTCCGGTGGTGTGGGAGGGAGCACAGGCACAATCCCGTGCTCCCGACCCGATCGATAACGTTGGAAGCAATATCCCAAAGAATGAGGCCTGAAAACCACCAGGCCGTTGAGCTCTCCTCGTCTCTCGTAGACGCCGATTGGATCGGCCCCGGTGTGTCGCGTGTCTCATCGCGGTTGGGCGAGCAAAACGTGAAAGGGGGCTCGTCCGTCACGAAGACCTCCGACGGTTCGGTCGGGGCTTTCTTCTGCGACCCCATCTTTGAAAATACGCCCTTTCGAGAAACAGGCGGCGGATACGGTTCGTGAATACCTCGGTGCCGGATCTTCTCTACCACGGTGGATCGGGCGACAGCGGCCCCTGTGCCGTGTCGTCCGACGGATGTCGGGGCACATGGGCGTCTGCGGGTGTGTGCGCCGACTCGTCTGACGGAAATCGGCAGTCCGATTCTTCCGCCATATTCGACTGCTGAGGGAGCCGGAGGAGAAACGGGCTGAACCGGGCGACGCGAGGCCGCGTGCAACATCTCAATGAGGATCTGTAACATGTTGGCAGGCACGAGTCGCCGCTGTTTTCTTTCTTCCGAGAGCAGAGAGGAAACATCCACTGGAATCAGGCACGCAAATCCACCGTCGTTCCGTCGGACGGCACATCTGGTTCCTTCACGGTGATGGCCGGATTCGGCCCGTTCTTTCGTTCTATACCCTGAGGACGTGAAAACGAGGTTGGATGTCGAGAAGATTGTGGCGAGGACTTTGCACGGTTTTCGCTAAGCTCTTGAGGCCGCCTTCTCAATTACCTCCCAATCCTGAAGAGCGCTTCGGGACAGAGACCATTGGTCGAGGGAATCGATTCTCTAAGATTTGACCCCGCATCTTTTCTATGATGAGTCAAAGCAACAGATCGCGACAGAGGCGTTCGCGGACCCGTTCGGTTCTTGAGAACTGCATGGGGGCCGTTGGGGGGAAGTTGTACGTCTGGGGCATTCTCGTGGCTGTTTTGCTGGTGTGGGGGGTGGCGATGCCGCAGGAGGGGCGGGCCCAGATTACGGTCACGGACGTGCGCCCGGAGAGCGGAGGGCCGGATTCTCAAGTCCGCATCTACGGGACGGGATTCAACTCCACGGCGAGCGAAAACACTGTGTACTTTGGGGGCCAAACGGTCACCCTGGACAGTGCGAAGTCGACGGTTCTATACGCGAAGCTTCCCACGCTTCCCGGAGGTGTCAAGGGACCGGCAAAGGTGCAAGTTGAGACCGGAGCGCTTCCTTACACCGACACGGCGCCCGAGCTTTTCACGGGTGTAACGTTCGGGGTCAATGAATTTGGAGTAGCCAACGACACCCTGGCCGGCGTGACGCAGGGCGACGTGGACTTTGGGGACGTGGATGGAGACGGCGATCAGGATCTGATCGTGATGGGCAAAGGCGATTCGGAGGCCCGGACGACGCTCTACATCAACCAGGGCATTGGCAGTGAGGGGGGCGCTGAGTTCACGAAGTCGAGCGAGACCTTTAGTTCCCTGTATAACGGGACGGTCGATTTTGTCGACGTCAATAACGACGATAATCCAGATGTCGTTCTTACTGGGCAGCCGTTCAATTCTTCGACTCCCAGTGCCGTTGTGTACGTGAACCAGGGCAGCGGAAGCTTTTCGTCGGGGGCCAGCCGCGGCCTCAATGGGGTGAAAAGCAGTGCCCTGGATGCCGGGGACGTAAACGGGGATGGATACGTGGACCTCGCGATCATAGGGACCAATAGCTCGGAGGACCCGTCGCTCACGATCTACACCAACGACCAGGACGGAACGTTTTCGTCGGCTGGGTTGAACCTCACCGGCCTAACGGTCGGCACGGTGGACCTTGGGGATCTGAACGGGGACGACGACCTCGACCTGCTGGTGACCGGTAGTGCCGCGGGCACTCCTACCACGAAGGTGTACGACAATGACTTTGCCCAGAGCGGCACACTCGACTTCGTCGACGTCAGTCCGGGGGCGCTGACGGGTGTTCTAGGCAGTGCGGCGGACCTCGCCGACGTGGACGGTGACGGCGATCTGGACTGGGTGATTTCCGGAAGCAATGGGACCTCCCCCGTGACGACCCTCTACGAAAATGACGGCACGGGGGGCGTTGCGAGCACGACCTCCTTGCTCGGACTGGAATTAGGCGTAGCCACGTTTGGGGACACGGATGGGGATGGGGACCCCGACCTCCTGCTCACGGGGGCAAACACCGACAATAATCGGAGAGGCGGCCTCTTCGAAAATGAAGGCGGTACCTTTAACCAGTTGAGTGCGGGCTTGACGCCGGTGAAGAAGAGTGCGGGTGCTTTTGGTGACTACGACGGCAACGGGACGCTCGATCCGTTCCTCGTGGGAGCTGACGGCTCTGGCCCCTCGGCGACGCTTTACGGCCCGCCCTTCAGGCTGTCGAGCAGGACCCCGTCGCCCAATGCTACCGACGTTAATCCCTCCTCCAGCATCGATCTCACGTTCAGCACCGCCGTCGCTGGTCAAACGGACCTGGCCGACAGCATCGTGGTACGCGGCACGCAGACCGGACCCGTTGACGGCACCGTGAGCGGGACGGGCACGACGACCCTCACGTACGACCCGGCGCAAAATTTTGCGTCCGGGGAGAAGGTGACAGTCTCCGTTTTAGGGAGCATCGAGAGCACCGCAGGCGTGGCGCTCGACTCGACTCAGACTTACAGCTACACCGTCGGGGCGTCGTCGGGCCCGGCGGCCTTCCCGCTCGCCAAAAACGTGTCCACGAGTGAGGACGGCGCGCGGGCCGTGGCGACGGGTGACCTCGACGGAGACGGCGATCGGGATCTCGTGGTCGGCTCCGACTTGTCCGGATCGGTGACCCGCTACATGAACCAGGGCGACGGCACCTTCGGAAGCGGCACCGAGGTCAACGCCACCACCCTGAAAAATCCGACGGACGTGGCACTGGCGGACCTGGATGGCCAGAACGGACTTGACATCATCGTGGCGCTCGGGGCGGGGAGCAACAGCAGCAACGACGAGATTCGATGGTGGCCCAACGATGGATCGGGGTCATTCGGGACGGACGGAGACGTGGCCGTCGAGGGAAACACCATTACTGACCCCCGCTCGGTGGCCACCGGCGACCTAGACGGGGATGGGGACGTTGACGTGGTGGCAGCCGGACAGGGTGGGAGCACCGTTCGCCGGTACATGAATGACGGAAGCGGCACCTTTACGCACAGCAAGATCACAGACGCTCCGGGTGACCCTCGCGACGTAGCCCTCGGCGACGTCGACCAGGATGGGGCGTTGGACGTGGTGTGGACGGACGTGAGCAACGACGATGCGCGATGGGTCCCGAACAATGGGGACGGCACCTTCGGGAGCTCGGCGGCCGTCGGGGGCGGTCACACGAATCCGGTGGACGTGGAACTGGCCGACCTGGATGAGAACGGGGCTCTCGATGCCGTCATCGCGGCGGCGGGCGAGGACGCGGTGAAGTACGTCACCGACGACGGCGCCGGCGGGTTTTCGTCGTCCGGCAGTGCCCTGTTTGCCACGGTCGATAGCGCGAGTGCCGTGCATCCGGCGGACGTGACGGGGAACGGGAGTCTGGACGTGCTCGCGGCGTCGGGCCAGGGCGACTCGCTCATGACGTTTGCGAACGAAGGCGGAGGAGCCTTCACGGCGAAGGCCGCCTTCGAGACCAGCGCGGTTGAAGCACAGGACATCGTGGCGGCGGACGTGGATGGAGACGGCACAGTGGATCCGGTCGCGGTCTCCTACGGGGACGACACGGTGGCTTTCTACCCCAACGTGCCGGACTCTCCAACGATTTACGTCGACGCCGACGCGACGAGCGGTCCGAATTATGGGACCTCGTGGAGCAAAGCACTGACGTCGCTGCAGAGTGCCCTCAACATGGCCGAGGTGGGCGATGAGATCTGGATTGCCGAGGGCACCTACACCCCCGATCCGGGCGGCACCGACGAAACAAAAAGCTTCACCATCACCGGCAGCCTGGACGGCCTCAAGATCTACGGCGGCTTCGCGGGCACCGAGTCGACTGCTGATCAGCGCGATCCGAAGGCAAATCTCACTGTTCTCAGTGGGGACGTGGACGGGGACGACACTGTTACCGACGGAATCACCGAACAGGCCTCGGACATCAGCGGGGGAAATTCCGATCACGTCTGGTTCCTGGACGGCTCCACCAATGCCATCACGAGCAGTACGCTCATCGACGGGGTCACGGTAACCGGCGGGCAGGCCGACGGCGGGTCAGCGGATGCGGACGTCGCGGCGAACTGGGGCGGCGGCCTGTACTGCGACGCGCGAGGCGCCGAGTGCAGTCCCACACTCCGCAACGTCGTCTTTGCCGGCAACTTTGCCGACAAGGACGGCGGGGCGATCAAGAACAACGCCGAGACCACCGCCGGCACGAGCAGTCCCGTCCTCGCGAACGTCGTCTTCAGGGGCAACACGGCGAACCTGGGTGGGGCGGTGCACACCGACGCCGATGCGCAGAGCGGATCGACCATCAGTCCCGAATTTACGAACGTCGTTTTTGCCAACAATGCCGCCAATGGCGGCGGTCAGGATGGAGGGGCTTTCTACATCGACGCTCAGGGGGGAGCCACCAATAATGCCGCCTTCACGAATGTCGTCTTTACCGGCAACTCGGCAGCGGACGAGGGAGGCGCGGTCTATAGCGCCGAGGCCAGCCCAGAGATCAGAAACTCGATTCTGTGGGATAACAGTTCCACGAACAACGGCGACGAGATCGAAGACTTCTCGGGCAGCGTGACGCTCTCACACTCGATCGTACAGGGCGGGGCGAGCGGGGTCGGTGAAAGCAGCAACACCAAGTTTCTGAATGACAGTGGGACCGACGACACCTTTGCGAACAGCACCAACCTCGATGCCGATCCGGTATTTTCGGGCGCGTCCACCCTGGCGGGGCCGGACGGCACGTTGGGCACTGCCGACGACAGTCTGGTGGTGACCACTGCATCTTCACCGGCCGTCGATGCGGGCGACAATGCCGCTCTTCCCCTTGACAATGCCGATCTTGACAACGACGGCACTACGGGTGAGGATATCCCCGTCGACCTCACCGGCGCGACCCGCGTGCAGGATCGGAATGACGACGCCACCACCGCCGTCAACATGGGCGCCTACGAGGTCACCTTCGGCTCGCCCTCCGGCGTCCTCTACGTAGACGCGGACGCCACCGGGGCAAACGACGGTTCCTCCTGGAGCGATGCCTTCACGACCCTTCAGGATGCCCTTGACGTTGCCACCAGCAGTGTCGAGATCTGGATTGCAGAGGGGACCTACACGCCCGATCCCGGCGGCACGGATCCGACGAAGAGCTTTACGATCTCGAGCGGACAGGATGGTCTTGAGTTGTACGGCGGCTTCGACGGCAGCGAGACGAGC
>CAZSBW010000207.1:0-5535 GCA_964604815.1 uncultured Salinivenus sp.
GAGATCCCGCATCGGGGTGCGGGATGACCTGCTATCGAGAATTTGCGTAAGTTCTGTCCTCTTCTCCTTTCCAAAACAGTCGTCGAACAGAATGCCCGATTACGATGCCGTCGTCGTTGGAGCGGGCCCGAACGGGCTCGGGGCCGCCGTGGTGCTGGCCCGGGCCGGATGGTCGGTACTGGTGCGAGAGCAGGCCGACACGGTGGGCGGCGCGGCGCGGTCGGCCGAGGTGACGCGACCGGGCTTCGTCCACGACCTCGGCTCGGCCGTTCATCCGATGGCGAAGGCCTCCCCGCTCTTTCGGGCGTTGCCCCTGGCGGACTACGGCCTGTCCTGGATCCAGCCGGACCTGCCGCTCGCCCATCCGCTCGACGGGGGCCGCGCGGCGGTCATGCACCGGTCACTGGCCCGTACGACCGACGCGCTCGGGGCCGACGGGGCGGCGTACCGGCGGCTTCTGTCCCCACTTTCTGAGCGCTGGCAGACGCTCCTGGACGAAATCCTGCAGCCGGTGCTCCACGTGCCTCGGGCGCCCCTGCTCCTGGCGCGGTTCGGCCTCCGCGCCCTGTGCTCGGCGACCCTTCTGGCCCGCGGCGTCTTCGGGACGGAGGAAGGGCGAGCGCTCCTGGCGGGGATGGCGGCCCACGCCAACCTGCCGCTGTCCGCGCCCGGGTCGTCGGCCTTTGGCCTCGTTCTGAACGCGGTGGGACACGCGGTGGGTTGGCCGTTTCCGGAAGGAGGCGCCGGGGCCATTACGCAGGCGCTGGCCGGGTATTTCCGCGATCTGGGCGGCACCATCGAGACGGGCGCGCCGGTGGACGACGTGGCGGCGCTCCCTAGCGCGCGGGCCGTCCTGCTCAACCTCACCCCCCGGCAGGTGCTCCGCGTGGCCCGGCATCGGCTGCCCCGTCGCTACGCCCGCCGGCTGGAGCGCTACCGCTACGGGGCGGCCGCCTTCAAGGTCGACTACGCCCTGAGCGACCCCATCCCGTGGGACGCAGCGCCGTGCCGGCGGGCCGGGACGGTCCACGTGGGCGGCACGCTCGACGAGATTGCGGCCTCCGAACAGGCCGTGGCCGACGGCCGGGTGCCGGACCGGCCCTACGTCCTCCTCGCCCAGCACAGCCGCTTCGACGACACCCGCGCCCCTGACGACCGGCACACCGCCTGGGCCTACTGCCACGTCCCCAACGGCGCTTCAGTTGACGCCACCGAGCAGATTGAGCGCCAGATCGAGCGGTTCGCTCCCGGCTTTCGCGACACGATCCTCGACCGCCACGTCATGGGGCCGCAGGCGCTGGAGACCTGGAATCCGAACCTCGTGGGCGGGGACATCAACGGGGGGGCGCTCGACCTGCAACAGGTGGTGGCCCGGCCCGTGCTCAGTTGGACCCCGTACCGGCTCCCCGCCCAGACGCAGGGCGGTGCGCAACTCTATCTGTCGTCGGCCTCGACGCCACCGGGCGGGGGCGTGCATGGCATGTGCGGCGCCCACGCCGCCCGGACGGCCCTGGCGGACGCAAGAGGGTGATGGTCGAGACGGTCTCGGGTTCAAACGGGGGCACGTCAGGCACGACGGACCGACGGCAGATCGATGGCGTCCGGCTCTGGTCCCGGATGTCCCGGTTCCGACGCCGACCGGCCCCGCGTCCCCGACCGCAGGCCAGTCAAAATCAAATGAGCCATCCGTCATTTCCCTTTCAATCGGTCTCTTTGGGACCAGAAGCTCTCCCAGTACAGCGGAGCGAGCGAATGTTCGAGGAAGTCGCTTGGGAACTCCCGTTTTTGTCGAATTCGAAGAGATTCACTCCAAGAGCACTCGCACCAAAGGCATGACCTACGGCCCCTACGCAGCGCCTCGACTCTGGCAATCTGGGATTGCCTGCTTCGCTCCGCTCGGAATGACTCTACCTCAAAGGGACTGCTCGATTCTGCATTAGGGACACCCGGAAATCTGTTACGATTGCAGCGGTGAGAGCGGCGCTATGAATCCCGAGATGAATTCTCGTTTCCACGCTCCAACTCATCGCCATGCGATCGAAGGGGTCGTCGCTCGGAACGCCCGTCTGCGGGGCGCTGCTGGCGCTTGTGGCTCTCCTCGCCGGGCACAGGGGAACGAAGAGTGCCCAGGCACAGCCCCGCGACCGTTCGTTGTTCCTTCAGCGATTCGCGTCGCCGATCATCTCTTCGCCTTCATCCTCGGCGGCTCTCCACAGTCGGCGGCAACTTGGACCGGTCGTGCCACCGCCGACGCAGAATGCATCGTCCCGCTTTGGGGATGCGCTGGTGGGGAGCATGATCGGAACCGTGATCGGAGGATCCCTCGGCGTGCTTGCAATCCGTGGGGCCAGCGACGACGACTTTTGGGAGCGGCAAGAGGAGACCACCACCGATGCGTGCTGCTATTTGCAACGGCTCGGACTGGCCCTGCTCGGGGGAGCCGCCGTAGCGGGCGCCGGGCCGTATGGGGCGGCGCAGCGCCTCGATGAAGGAGGAGCGACATTTTATGCCGCCTCCGTGTCGGGCCAGCTGGTGCTGGGCGGTCTCGGGTATGCGCTCGGATCGGCTCTTGGGGGCGACGACCGGCGCGTGATCGGTGGGCTTGCCCTGGGCGTTCCGCTCGGGGCCCTCGGCGCAGCGGGAGGTGCCGTTCTCGAGACCCGGACGACGTCCGGAATGAGGCGAGTGGGCGGACTGCGGTTTGACGGAGACCAGTGGCGCGTTGGGGTGCCTGCCGTGCGCGTTCGTCCGGGGGGCGGCACCGACCGGGGGCCCGCCGTTCGCGTCACGTTCTTCTCTGCACAGGTCGACTGATCACAGCCGCAGGCAACCGACATGATCGTTTTGCGGACACACTGCATGTGGAGCATCGCCTTTGCTCTCGGGATGATTCTCGTCGGAGCAGGAAGCCCCTGGCCCGAAGCGAGTTGCGCCCAGGTGCGCGACCGGGCAGCGCCGGTCCCCCCATCGCCCACCCCCTCGGATGAAGAGGGGCGACCGTCGTTTGGACGCCTTTTGGGCGGCAGCGCCCTGGGGGTCACCGTCGGGGCCGGCGCCGGCCTCTTGCTCGTACGAGCCGGCTTGGAGGCAGACCCTGATCGTGATCGACATCATCGAGGAGACGATCCCGAATCGGAGGCGGCTGCCACGATGGTCATGATTGGTGTGGGGGCGATCATTGCGGGGGGACCGATTGGGGCCGTCGAGGTCGGCGGCATCGAACGACGGCGCGACGCCTACGCGGCGGCAGGGATCGGCGAGTTCGTTCTTGGCGCCGTTGGCTTTGTACTGGCGGACCGCCTGCATGACAGCCTCTCCTCTCGGCTGATCGGGCTGGGGGCGGGCGTGACGATGGGCGCCGCCGCGGGCGCCTACTGGGTGGCGTCGCAGCCGGAGCCCGAGGGGCTCTTCAGCTATCGGGACGGACGCTGGCAGGTGGCTCCCCCGGACGTTCAGGTGGACCCGAACCTTGCGACCGACCGTTCGCCGTCGGTGCGCGTCTCGCTGATGTCGGTGCAGCTGTGAGACGGTGAACCGCTACTTGGGTGGGAGGGGCAGGGCCACGTGCAGGTGATCGGCGGTGCCCTTGTGGCGAAGCGTCCGAAAGCCCAGGATTGTGAAGTATCCCTCCATCAATCCGTTGCGGGTCCAGGAGTGCCCCTTCGTGCGCAGGTCGAACGCGTGGACGTAGCCGTCGGCCTGACGGTAGTGCAGGGAGCGCGATTTGACGGACAAGCCCATGTCTTCATAGTCGTTCGGGTGGCGCGATAGGTCGGTGATCAACAGGGTGTCGTCGACGATCAGGAACGTGCCGACGCTCATGCGCAGGAGCGGATGGAGGTCGGCATACTCGGTGGCCGCCTCGCTCGATTTGATGTGAACCGGGTCCGGTGCCAGAAGCAAGTACCCCTGAAAAACGCCCAGTGCGATCAGGACCGCGAGGGCTTTCATCTGTATCGTTCGACGGCCGTACGCGATGCCGTCGGGCTTGAGGCGGAGGTACGCCCAGGTGGCGTAGAGGAACAGCACGAGAAATGCTGCTGTGAATCCTGCGAGCAGCGCGAGCCACACGGGCCAGTGCTGCTGGTAGGCGTAGAGACTGCCGCGCAGCAGCGTCACGAAGGGCAGCGAGACGACCAGGCTCCACTTGAGCAGCGGCCAGAGAACCCATCGCACGATCCAGACTCCTGCGCTTCCGTCCTGGGACGCGGGATCGGACGATTGCTGCGTCGAACGCTCCGTTCGGCCTGTGCTCCGGTCCCCTTTTGTCCACCTGCTCGACATGGCGTATCGCGGATTGCTGGAAACGGGCACGTGGAAGCAGGGCAGCGTCTTTGTTGGTCGATTTCTTCAACGACAAGATTCGGGAGGAGGATTCGCGCGAAGTGCAGTTGGAGGAGCGACAGGGGCTTCGGCCCCCCACGCGGACACGAGGAAGCCCAAAATGCGCCGGATCACGGACGGCATTCGGGACGGAGCCCCCAGGCGTGCGCGGCGCTCGGCACTCCTTTCGTTCGCCCTCGTACCGTGGAACGCCGTCAATGCGATCACTCCGTTTTTCTTGTCGCCCGTGACCGTCAACGTCGTCCCGCCGCTTCCTGTCGATCAGGCCTATACCTATCGCGTGCCCGAGGCGCTGGAGGGAGAGGCGCAGGTGGGCTGCCGCGTGCTGGTGCCCCTCCGCAACCGGCGCCTCACCGGCGTGATCGTGGAGGAGGGGCCGCCGGAAGCGACGCTCGACTTCCAGGTCAAGGACGTGATCGACGTCCTCGACGACGTGCCCACCTGCACCGAGGGCCTGCTCCGCCTCACGAAATGGATCGCCGACTACTACGTCTGCGGCTGGGGGGAGGCGCTGAAGGCCGCCCTGCCGGCCGGCACCACCGTCGAGAGCCGACACGAGCTCCGCCGCACGGACGCCGCCCCGGGCACGTGGGCCGAGCACGACGTGGGCCGGCGCGTGCTGGACGACCTGGCCGAGCACCCCGAGACCACCCTCTCGGCCGTGCGGAAGCGCGTCGGGCCGGCCGTGCCGCTGTCCCTGGCGCGCCAGATGGCCGAGGACGGGCTCATCGAAATGGAGACGACGCTTTCCGGCGAAAACGTGAGTGCCAAGACGGAGACGCACCTCCGCTTCGCTCCCGCGTTTCGGCACAAAGACGCCCCGGCCGATCTCGTTCAGCAGCTCCGCGGCGAGAAGCAGCAGGCCGTGATCCGGGCACTCGCGGGCTTCCGGGCAGAGGGCACGCCCGAGCCGCGCCAGGCCGACGTCGTAGAACGGGCCGACGCGTCTTACTCCACCATCCGCAGCCTCGTGGACAAGGGCATGATCGAAAAGGTAGACAAGGAGGTGCTGCGCTCCCCCCTCGACAGCCTCCCCGAGCCGGATCCCCCGCCCGAGCACGATCTCCTCCCCGCCCAGCAGGAGGCCCTGGGCGCCATTACCGACGCGGTGGACGACGGGTGCTACGGGACCTTTTTGCTCCACGGCATCACCGGCAGCGGCAAGACGGAGGTCTACATCCGCGCCCTCAA
>CAZSBW010000208.1:0-5534 GCA_964604815.1 uncultured Salinivenus sp.
CCATCAGCGCCGTTGCGGCCCCGACCACGGCGATAATCGCCATGACGACCGGCGCCCCGAGCACGAGCTCCCCGAGACGAGCCAGCAGGTAGAGGCCGCTGGTCACCATCGTCGCCGCGTGGATGAGGGCGGAGACGGGCGTCGGGCCCGCCATCGCGTCCGGGAGCCACACGAAGAGCGGGATCTGAGCGCTCTTCCCCGTCGCGCCAATGAAGAGCAGGAGCACAATAACGTTCAGCGTGTCCACCGGAAGCTCCGGGCCCTGCGCCAGCACCACGTCGAAGCTCAGGGAGCCCAGCTCCTGAAACAACATGAACATCGCCACCAGGAAGGCAAAGTCCCCGATCCGGTTCACGATGAACGCCTTGTTGGCGGCCACGCTGTTGCTGAGATCCGTGTACCAGAAGCCAATCAGCAGGTACGAGCAAAGGCCCACCCCCTCCCAGCCCAGAAACAGCACCGGCAGATTGTTCGCCAGCACCAGATTGAGCATGGCAAAGATAAAGAGGTTGAGGTAGCTGAAGTACCGCCAGTAGCCCTCATCTCCGTGCATGTACCCAATCGAGTAGAGGTGAATGACGCCGCCCACCCCCGTCACCACCATCGTCATGATGAGCGAGAGCTCGTCCACCCGGTAGGCAAAGCTCAGATCCAAGTTCCCCGCCGCCATCCACGTGTAGAAATCGGCGACGAGGGGATCGCCGCCGTAGGTAAGGAAAAGGAAAAGCGCCAGCGCGAAGGGCACCGCCACGACCGCCGTCCCGATGGTGCCGAGAAGGGTCTCACGGGTGCGAAGCTGCGTCAGAAAGAGCGGGGCGACGCCGTTGAGCACGGCCCCCGCCAGCGGCAGCAGCAGAATGAGACGAATCGAAAGGTCCGGATCCATCGGCAACGAAATCGTCAGATGAAGAATGTCGCGCGCACGAGAAGGCAATCGGCGCCCTCAGCCCTCTGCCAAGCAACTCCCTGATCGGGAACGACAGGGAACCGCCCCCCAAAAAGTCCCGGCCCAACACCTAGCGCAAATAACACCCAACCCTAAACGCTCAACCCTGAACGCTCAACCCTGAACGCTCAACCCTGAACGCTCAACCCTGAACGCTGAACGCTAATGCTTAAACAGCGTGATGTCCGTGATGTCCACAGTGACCTTGCTTCGGAAGATGGCGATGACAATCGCGAGCCCCACCGCCGCCTCCGCCGCCGCCACAGCAATCGAAAAGAAGACCAGCATCTGCCCGCCGGGGTCGCCCATCGACTGGCTGAACGTCACCAGCGTCAGGTTGACGGCGTTCAGCATAAGCTCCACCGACATCAGCACCACGATGGCATTCCGGCGGAAAAGCACCCCGAGCGTGCCGATCGTAAAAAGCACAGCACTGAGCGCCAGGTACCAGTTGACAGCGACCTCCATAATCCTGGTTGGTTGTTGTTCGTTGCTCGTTGACGGTTGGCGTCGTCGGTCGTCTCAGCCCCCCCAAACCCCCCACGACCACCAATCAACAGAAAAGCAAGCTTATTTGAATCGGCGTTGTGCCAGCATCACAGCCCCCACCGTTGCCGCCAGCAACAGGATGCCGGCCACCTCCACGTGCAGGGCGTACTTCGTGAACAGCACCTCCCCCAGCGTGGCCGCCGAGCCAACCTCCACCGCCGTCTCCCTCTCGACCGGCGTCATCCCAAGGTCAAACTCCAGCGCAACGACGTACAGCAACTGGCTCAGTACCACCATGCCCAGCACAAAGCCGCCCACGGCCGTCCAGTTGATCTCCTCCACCTCCGGCAGGGCCGACAGGTTCAGCAGCATGATGACGAACAAGAACAGCACCATAATCGCCCCGGCGTACACTAGAATCTGAATGACGCCGATGAACGATGCATTCAGCGTCAGGTACAGCCCGGCGACGCAGAAGAGATTCAGCACCAGCCACAGGGCGCTCGACACCGGACTGCGGGCAATGAGCATGCCGAGGCCGGCGGCCACCGCCACTGTCGCCAGCAGAAAAAACCAGAAGGGAGACGCCATGAACCCGATCGTGTGGGGGAAAAGACTGTCGTTCGCGAAAAACGCGCCGCCCGCTGCGTCGGAATGCGCGACAGAACCGGGGCCGCGTCAACGCGCAAGGTAACGCGCCTCCGTCGTAGGGGCAAGAATCGGCCCGGTTAATCGTGGATGAACTTCCTTTTTCCCGGTCGGTCACCGGCGTGATTCGTGGGAGCCGGACCGCACGTGGTAGGGACCGCCGAAGACTGGAGACGTGAAGCGTGAAGAGTGATGCGTGAAACGCGATCAGTGAGGCGGCTCCCGTCGTCACGCTTCACGTATCACGATTCACTCATCATGCGTCAGCCCCTTCGGGATGAGCGGCACACAGCAAAGCGACGAGCACGCATTCCAGAAGAAGCGGCTACTGTTCAGGACACCGACGGCGTGACGTGCGAGACGGGCGGCTCCGGGTGTTCGGCCGCCGCATCGATGGTGGTGGGCGCCACCTCCAGCGTCCGCCCGAATTCGTTCTCAAACATCGCCCCCCGATCTTCCCCCGACCACACCTCCAGTTGCGGGTCTCCCTTCGTGGCGACGTGGAGGTGGAGAGCCTCCTCCGTCAGGCGGGCGCGGAGGGCCGTCACGTTCTGGAAGTGGCTGCGGTCGAGCCCTTCCGCGATGCGCACGAGCGAGGCGAGCTGGCGCACCCGCGTCTGCTGCCTCGTCGACAGGCGCCGGTAGTGCTCGTGCGACGCATCGGGAGAAGCTCCCCGATGATAGCGGGCCACGAGCGACATGAGATTCACCTCGTCCGACGTAAATCCCTGCAGGTCTGCATTCTTGATCAGGTACCGGGAGTGCTGCTCGTGGGTGGCGTGACTGAGGAGGTATCCTACGTCGTGCAGAAGGGCCGCGTACTCCAGGAGCTCGGCGTCGCGGGCCGGGCCGTCGTAGATCGGACGGCACACATCGAACAAGAAGGTCGAGGCGGCCGCCACGTGCTGGGCGTGGCGTTCTTCCCACTGGAAGCGATAGGCCATCTCGTGGATGCTTCGCCGTCGCGGGTCGCGGAACGGCGCAATCTGACGGAGGCGCGTGTAATTGGTCTCCATGAAGTGCACCACCATTCCCTCCCGGAGCGCGTTGGGGGAGATCTTCAGGTGATCCACCACCGGGAGTTGATCGCGAATCGCGTCGAGCAGGACGGCCCCAGCCCCAATCTGGTCCACCCGCTTCGGATCAATGGCCGGATGCGCCAGGCGCTCGTCGGCGGTCGAGTCGAGCACCCAGTCGAGAGCCGTTCGCATCTCCTCCACTGTGAAGGTGCGTTGGAAAACGGTGTCGTCGCCATTGGGTCCCTGATCCAGCGCCACTCGAGCGAGGCTCTTCATGGTGCCCGACGACCCGACGATGCTCGTCACGTCATGGGCCCGGCAGGCGTCCACGACCGGGTCGAGCGCCTCCTCGAAATGCGCCCGGAGGGCCGCCTCCTCCTCGTCCGACAGCGGATCGGTGTTCACAAACCGCTCGGACATGCGTGCAGCGCCCAGTTTGAGGCTCCGGGCAAATACATTCTCCCCGCCCGCCACCACGATGAACTCGACGGAGCCGCCCCCAATGTCGACGAGCAGTGTCGGCGTCGCCATTTCCACCGCCCGCCGCACCCCCTGAAAGATGAGCTCGGCCTCCTGCTCCCCACTGATGGGCCGGATGCGAAGCCCAAGCTCCCGCCGCACCCGCTGGATGAACGCACCGCCGTTGGCCGCCTCCCGGATCGCGCTCGTCGCGAAGGCCAGAAATTCGTTGACGTCCCATCCCTTCGCCAAGAGGTGAATACGCTTTAAAGCCTCCATGCCTCGCTCCATCGCGTCCTCCGGGAGCGTGTTGGCCTCCAGGCCGTGCCGCCCGAGGCGCACCATAATCTTCATGCGGTCCACCACCTGATAGCTGCCGTTGGGGTGAGCGTCCACGATGAGGGCGTGGAAGGAGTTGGTCCCCAGATCCAGCACACACACCCGGATGGGGGAGGTCGCTCCATCGGAGCCGTAGGTGGTTTTCGGTACGAGAATACAGGCAGCGCGCTCGTCGGGGGGGGGCATGAGAGCGGATTGCTAAGATTGAACGGGACAGACGCGGCGATCGAGGCCGCTTCTCGTACCAGAACCGGAATGAGTGATGCATAAACCGTGATCACGGAAGGGACTTGCCTCCCTCATTGCCCCAATCCCGAATCACGAAATCCATTTGCTGTCACGTCAGCTGGGGCGAGCACGTGCGACCAAAAGGGCCGGGACCAACCGTCTCGACTGCTCCGCTTTCCGAAACGCCTGGTTCACGTCGCAATTTGGAGTGAAATCGCTTTCAGACACCAGTTTTCAAATGACGCCGCGCGCCTTGAGTTCGAGGTGCTCGTTGATGGTCTGCACGGACAGCTGGTCAGTCAGTAAGCACTTGAGATGGCTACCGGATTTCGAAACGAAGGCTCGTCGTTCGCCGGTGAAGCTCCCTCATAGTGATCCCTCATAGTGACTTTGATCCTAGTTGGCGGGCGAAGCGGAGCTTCAGCTGGAGAGGCAGACCGCTCGACAGCTGGCGATTTCAGCTGCGTGTAGCCTACCTGTAATTTCCGGATTCTCCAATCGCTCCCCTCCAGCACCAACCATCTAGAAGCGGCATCGCGGACCGTCCGCGTCACGCCTCCGCACCCGAATTGTCGACGGAGTAGATTGCCTCCGCCCGGTCGCAGGGCCCGCCGACCGGCGGGTTCGGCTTGCGGACGGTAACCTCCACCCCCTCGACGCTGGGATAGGTCTCCAGCACCTGCTGCGCGATGCGGTAGGCCAGCTTCTCGATCAGGTAGAAGTTGTTCTCCGTCACGAGGCTTCGGACGAAGTCGTAGACCTTCTCGTAGTTAACCGTTCGCGTGAGGTCGTCGTGGAGGGCCGCCTCTTCGAAGTCCAGCTCCACGCTCACGTCCACCTCGTAGCGACCACCCACCTCGTGCTCCTCCTGCATCACGCCGTGGTGCCCGTAGAACACCGCATTCACGAGTTGCACTCGTCCCCTCGTGGACCGGCCCTCGGACACCGGCGCGTCGGCAAGATCCTCGGAGGCAGCGTCACTCATACAGACGGAGAAGAAGATTCAGAAGTGTGTGAACGGGCCTCGCGTCCCCTGCCGCTACTCCCCCTCTACCTTTCGTTCTCCGGAATTTCTACCCGATAGAATCACCGGTGTCAGAGGAAAAAGCGGAGCGAAAGAAGCGCCGTTTCGGCCTTGAAGAAAATGTCGCCCGGACGTCTGCGTAGGTGGAGCGCTCGGAAATTCTTCAGAAGCTGTTTGGCGGACGTTCTGTGACCTACGACTTCGTGGATCTCGTGCAAAATGGCTTCTACACTCGCCCGGTAGCTCCACTACAGGGACTCATTTGAGCGCCATTTTGCAGCTTCGCCCACTGTGTCTCGGTTGAACATCAATCCACCAAACAGCTTCTCATTGTTTGCCCGAGCGAAGCGAGGAAGTTTGAAGAATTTCAGCGCAACCGGAG
>CAZSBW010000209.1:0-5532 GCA_964604815.1 uncultured Salinivenus sp.
AGATGTACAGGCGGCCGCTCGTCATGGCCGACTTTGAGGGGCACACGCAGCAGGAAGTGGCCGACGAGTTGGGCCTGTCCCTGTCAGGGGCGAAATCACGCGTCCGGCGGGCACGCGCTAGGCTGGGCGATTTGCTCCGGCAGTGCTGCGAGCTGGAGTTTGGGCCGGAGGGGCGGGCCCGGGCCTTTCGACGCCGGTCAGCCAGCATGCAGGGCCGGTTTCTGCCTAATACCGGCACACTGAAAGCAGGATTGTGATGAGCGCTCTCCCAGGTACAAAATAGGGAACGGGCGCTGAGCTGCCTCTTAATCGAGCCGGGTCGTTCGCTGTTGGGTAGAAAGACTACAGCACCACGAGCTCGGTCTCCCCGCTCGGGGGCATCCGTCGAAAGTCCTTGCCATTGAAGGAACGCAGTTCATCGGCAGAGGCTTTCTCGGCAGAACGGACGTGCATAGCGTCGTAGACCGCTCCACTCTCTAGACCGAGATCTGCCATGCGCTGGAGGACCGTCAGGTATTCGGGGCCTTCGAGGCTGACGATCTCCACAGCCGCCTCCGCGACGTTTTCCTCGATCAGGCGCCGGGCCTGGCCGGGCGTAACCGCCGGGCTGAGCGGAAGGGCCGTCAGCGAAGAATAGCACTCGGCCAGGGCGTGGCCAGATATGATCAGACTCATCTCCCCGCGAAGGGCCGACTCCAGATGGGGGCGGCCTTCTTGTGCTGGCGAAGAGCTGGGGCAAGGGTCGGGACCAGGACGGAGGTATCCAGAAGAACTTTCACGAGAGGAGGCTTGGAGAGCGTTCAGTAGAAGGGGGGAAGAGGGGCGGAGCACCACTTGCCAAAAGCTCACACGCGAGAGCTCCCCATTCACTCCATCTCATTCAATCCAGAATGCCGCCGGGCACGCTCTTGCCGCTCGGCACGGAGCTGCTCGACGACATCGAAGTCCTCTTCGGGAAGCTCTCCGGTGTGGACCAGAAGATCGCCTTTCTGCTGGAGGGTAGGCTCCCTCCCTTTGGGGCGAAGCGTAATCGTTCCCCCAGACTCTCCTTCAGGCACGACATCTATCTTCAGGGCATTTCCGGACTCGATGCCGAGTTTATCCCGGACCGCTTTCGGAATGACAATGCGGCCGTAGTCGTCGATCTTTACTTCCATGGCAGAAGGAGGCTTTTTTGCGGAAAGACGCCGTAGCTTGGTGTTTTGCCACAAAGAAACGGCAGTTGGCAATACTCCGTTTCACGAAGTACGGAGTTCTCCGTCTACAACGGTACGGTTCAGGAGCGGCCGAAGCAAAGGAGTGATCAGAGCCAATATCCTCGGCCGGATTGTTTTGAAAGGTTCCCGCTTCCCCAGGCGCGGCGGTTGAACGTCCCCCACGAGGCGCGGCCGGAGTGCTCCTTGATCCGCCGTTTGGCCTTTCCGGCGCGAATCGCCTGTGTAGTGAAGCCCGCCCGAAGGGAGTGGACGGAGTACTTGTCTGGGGTTGACCACCCCCTTTCGGCGTGTCGCTTACCGAGCCCCGACGGTAAACGTCTTGACCATGCCGGTCGTGTCGGGGGCCCGCTCGGTGATCCAGGCGTAGCGGCCCGGCGGCAGGTCCCCGACGGTCACGTACCCCACGTCGCCCGCGGGCATCGGCTCGGGGCCGCCGATCCAGTCGGTCGGGGCCGGGAGCGGGAGCCCTCTGTCTATCCACGCGAGGACCTCGCCGGTGCCCGTCTCGTCGGTGAGCCGAAAGAGCCCGACGTAGGGCGAGCTCGCTTTTTCAGGCCCTCCGACCGATCGGAACGCGAGGGTTTGCTCGTCGGAGAGGGAGGAGGAATCCACGTCGAACGCCTCCGGGGAGAGTTCTGCGGTGAGGTCGGCCGTGGGGGGAGCGGCGCCCGAGGAGTCGCCAGTCACCCTGAGTCCCGCCTGCACGCCGAGAAGCGCGTGGGTCCGGTTCTCCGGCGTTCGGAAGAAGCACTCCAGCACGTAGTGGCCGGGGGCGAGGTCGTGGGTGACCTGGGCGGAGCGTCCCGGAGCGAGGCCGGTAATTCCGCCGACGGTCGTGACCTCTTGAAGCCACTCCGGCACGCGTTTCCGCATCTCCTGCCGGTAGGTGGAAGAGTCGATGCGGCCCTCGACGAGCAACGCCTCGAAGCTGTCGGCCGGCGCGAGAACAGCGCGCCTGTAGTTCGCAACCGTCTGGCCCTCCGGGAGCTTCCGGAGCTTGAAGGAGTGGTGAGCGGTTCCCTCGTTTTCCATCCGAAAGGTGACCCAGCCGGCCGGCACCGCCTCGCGGACCGAGAGGGAGGAGTCCGTTGCGATGACCTCCGCGATGGGCCGTTCGGAAGTAGAATCTGCCTCCTGCGACTGGCAGCCGAGCGAGCCGGCAACGAGAACGAAACCGATCAGGAGCGCTCCCATCGACTGGAGGCTCCATTGCCGGTGATCAGAATGCATAATCCGTGTCAGACGCATCGGCTGGAGGGGGCTTTGAGGAAGAGCAGTAAGAGGAGGATACAGTGGGGATTCGCTACAGATAGGAGAGGGGATCGATGAACTCAAACTGGGGGGACGCTTGAATGAGGGGCCGCAGGTACGGCGTGTGGCCAGCCCCGAATATGGCGATGATGCGGTCGCCCGGCTCCGCGACCGAAGCGAGGTTCGCGAAGATGCGGAGATTGCGCTTGTGGTACGCAGCGACGACATCTGCCCCCACGTAGGTGGTGTCCGTGGCGGTCTCCGCGACGGCGGCCGCCATTCGCACGTTCGGCGCGTGGAAGCGATCGACCGTTTCGGGATCGTTCAAGAAGCGGTACAGCTTCGGAAGAGACCGGCGCTGCAGAAGGCTGTCGATGGTGGCCATCAGCGGGCCCTTCGAAAAGCCCTTCAGGTAGCGGAGGAGGGCCGGGTCGTTCTTCTGGGCATAGGACTGGACGCGCCCGATCTGCATAGGAATAACGTGGTCGATCGCCCAGACGCGGTCGTGGTCGAGGCGGCGGGCCAGTCGAAACCCGAGCTGGTACTGCTCGCTGCGGGGAGAGGTGAAGTCGCCCACGGCAAACGACGTGTCCAGCCGCCCGGCGCGGAACGCCCGGTAGAGGGAGTCGAGGGCCGGCTGGTGCCGCCTACGCACCTCAATGGCCATCTTCGTCGGCCGGAATCGGGCCAGCGAATCGTGGAGGGCCGACAGCTCCCGTTGCTTCTGAGGCGTGAGCACGTCGGGCACCGAGGGATTGTTGACGTCCCGGCCCGGATTGTCCAGGTGCACGGTCCCGAGGAGCATCACCTTGATCGTCGAATCCGCCTCCGGGGCCTGTCCGAGAGCAGGTTGGGAAGGAGCCGATCCGAGAATCAGTGCGGCCAAAAGACCGGCGCTCCAAAGCATTGGGCGGCGAGAGACGAAGGGAAACAAGGGCATCTGGACCTGTGCTTGTCGGGAAAATGAAGAGAGAAGAGGCAGTACGCCCCCGGAGATTGGATGCTCGGGCGGGGAGCACGGGCTCGTTCCTCGCCGGGCGCGTTTGGCAGCGCAGGTTATTCGCCGCCTCCACGCTGGTAGGCGTAGAGGTCCACGTTGTCCCCGACGCACTCGTAGCAGACAGGGGCATTCGAGCATCGGTTGCATCCGTTTATGAAGGCATTCTGAATCCCCTGACGAACAGCGACGGCCCAACTCGAGCATCGCTACGCTCGGCATTCCGAGTCACCGAAGGTGACGGGCCGCCCCACCGTTCCAGGGCGGCGATTTGGTGCCCGGATCGCCAAAAGATGGTCCCTGAGCGATCTGGCCGATGCCCTCGGCGTGTCGGTCCAGCAGGTCTCTCAGGACGAGAACAACGAGTGCCAGGGCATCCCCACCGAGCGGGTCCAGCGCACCCTCGACGCGCTGGGTGTCCGGTCCCGCTTGGAGGTTGAGGAGCCGATTCTTCAGGACGACGAACAGAAAGCCGCCGCTGCGTAGCGACGGGGGCGAGTTGGTGTAGGGGGGGCTACGCGGTCCTTCAAAAAGGGGGTACCTCAGCGGGCGGCCCTCAGCGCCGAAAGAGGCTGACATTTCGGGGTATCAGAAACCGGTCGCTTTTTCGGTACCGAGGAGTCCCAGTCGGACGTACGAGATCAGTCATCTCCTGAGCCCGACCACGGTACGGTGCTCGTCTCTCCCCGGAAACCGTCGTAATTACATCTGTTCGCGTACTCCCCTTTGAACCCAAAGAGGCGAAGTAGAAATGCGAATCAGGGGTTGAGCCTTCTTCCTGCAGCGTCCCGAAAAATTCCACTCTTGGCACGTCTCCCGAATGCTTTCGGGATCAGGATCTTTTCGAATATTGGCGATTGCTCACGTCAAAAAGATCCCGCATCTGGGAAGCCACGCTTCCCTTGTGCGGAATGACGAAATTCGGAATTTTTCGGGACGCAAAGACAACCGAATTAGCTGTCTCGATTCAACTCCTGATTCGCATTAGAAGCAATTCGATATACCACATCCCGAGGGTGCAGCACTCGAACGTAATGAGCCCGCCTTTATACTGCTCAATTCGCTTCTGACCAGGGTGTACCAGGCTATTCCTCATCTCTGTAAACAGCTTGGGTCCATCGATCTGAAGCTGATCTCCTACACTCTTGAGTTCGCCCACGAGGCTCGGCACAGAGGTCGGAATGTGTGCTTCATCTAAGGTCCTGCGTAGCTGCTCGGCAGCAGGTAAGTCTTCGAAGTTGTCTTCTGTCAGCGTGTTGGTCGCTTGGGTCAATCCGGTCCACCCGAGCAACTCAAGCGCAGACTGCGCCAGAATAATACCAGCATCGATGTTGGTGTCGCCGCTGTTGGCAAGTAGGTACCAATAGATAGAGTCGGAGATTGTCGTCCGCCACTCGTCCTGCCGGTACCGCTGGATGAAAGTCGGGAAGATCTCCGGCGGACTTTCGGAGTCGAATTTCCCAAGCCAATTGCCTCGGGCAGACCGATATGACTCAGACTGGCCAAATCCCCACTCCTGCCATGTGAGTCCCTCGTCGTCGAACCCGCTCATGAAGACGGGACCACACCACTGTCCCGCACAAAATGATAGGAAAAGTCGGAGTGGCTCTATCAGAGAATGGGTCTGATCGGGATGGAAGGTGGTCTGGTCCTGAGCCGTCAAAATTGCGAGGTGGGTGAAAAGGCAATGAGCAAGCCATTCGAGATCGGTCGGACTTGCTCTCGAAAGACAATCAGCGATAAGCTTGACTGAGATTCTCGGGCCGCCCTTCCTCGCTCAGAGCCTTGTCAGAGCATGAGCAGGTTCGGGTCATATAACACAGGACATTTTCTTCATAGATCTGAGTGAAAGGTTTCGAGTAGACCTTTTAATCCGAGTTGTCATTTCTTAGAGACCGATACCCTCAGCCGGATTGTCTTGAAAGGTCCCCGCTTCCTCGACGTACCGGTTGAACGTCTCCCACGAGGCGTGGCCAGAGTGCTCTTTCACGCGCCGCTCGGGCTTCCCGGCCCGGATCGCCTGCGTGATGAAGCCGGCCCGGAGGGAGTGGGCGGAGTACTCGTCTG
>CAZSBW010000210.1:0-5528 GCA_964604815.1 uncultured Salinivenus sp.
TTTTCGGCACCCTATCGGTTGACGAGTTGCAGGAGCAGTACCACGCCATCAACGCACCGCTGTGGCGCCGCTACGCCGACGGCGAGATCGACAAGGACACCGTGAAGCAGCAGCGCTTCGCACGGCTGTTGGAGGCAGTGGGGGCCCCGCACGCCGACCCCGCCCTCGTGGGGCGCTACTACATGCAGCGCTACGCGGCGCACTGGCAATTCGTCCCGGGGGCGCGGGAGGCGTACGAGGCCATTGCGGAGCGAACCCCCGTGGGCGTACTGACCAACGGCTTTGCCGAAGTTCAGGCCCGGAAGTTCGACGAATTCCCGGTGCTGCAGGAGCGGGCCGATGCCGTCGTGGTGTGCGAAGAAGCAGGGGTGCTCAAGCCCGACCCGCAGGCGTTTGCTCATGCGACCGACGAGGCCGGCGTCGAATCGGACGAGGTGCTCTACGTGGGGGATTCGTATCGGTCGGACGTCGAAGGAGGCCGAAACGTTGGCTGGCGGGTGGCCTGGTTTGCCCGCAGCGGCACGAACGGTCGGTCGACGGGCGACCGCGGCTTCACCTTCGAGGAGTGGGAGACCCTCGCTGATCGTGTCCTCTCGTGAGCCGGCTATCCGAGCAGGCCCTGCATCTCGCTCAGGAAGGCGTTGATGGGCCGCGGATAGTCGAGTAGGATCGTCAGCAAGATGCCGCCGAGGGCGCCGCCCAGGTGCGCTTCGTGGGCGATGCCGCCCGGGGCGCCCCGCTGGTTCTGTCCGATGGCGTACACTGATATGACGACGTACAGCACCGCGAAGAGAATGGCGGGCATCGGAATTACCAACATGACGCCGAGCGTGGCGAGGGGCGCGTACATGCAAAACGCAAAGAGGACGCCGCTAATGGCGCCGGAGGCCCCGACCGCCGCGTACTGCGGATCGGTGCGGTGATAGAGGAACGTGAGTCCGTGGGCCGTCAACTCCGAGCCGAAGTAGAGCACGAGAAAGGCCGCCGGGCCGAGGAGCTGTTCGAGCTGAGGCCCGAAGAAGTAGAGCGTAATCATGTTGAACGCCAGGTGCGCACCGCCCGCGTGGACGAAGCCGGCCGTCAGAAACCGGTAATATTCGCCCCGCTTCTCGATGCGAGTGGGTCGAAAGGACAGTTCGTCGATCAGCGTCAGGTCCACCAGCATCGCGTACCCGCTGATGCCAACGTTGAGGAGCAACAGCGTGAGGGTAATGGGGGATTGCAGCAGAGCGTCCATGTACGATGTTCAACTGTTGAGGTGGGGGAAGAACGAATCGATTCTGGAGGGACTGCCTGTTTGAGGACGTGGAAACGTCAAGACGGTGATCGCTGGGAGGTTGCAGGAGAAGAACGCCGATCAAGCGTGCAGCCATTCTTTTCGCGCAAGCAGACGCACACGCCGGAAACGCGCCGGCGACAACAGTTCGTTCTCTTCCCTCCCGCCTTCGTTCCCAGTCTTCAACCGTCTATGTCTGACCGAACAGAGTTGAGGGAAGGCAGTCGCGAGAAACGAAGGTCCGTCAATCATTCATAGTCCTGCTCGAAGTACTCGATGCCCCGGCGCGGGGAGGGGGCGCCCTGCTGCTGAATGCGCTGGCGCAGCCGCTCGGTGAAGACCTCCGCCGGATCGTGGCCGTAGTGACGCAGCAGGTAGTTCATCGCGATCACCTCACAGATCACTGTGATGTTCTTGCCCGGGGTGATGGGAACCTCCACCTTCGGCAGGTCGACGTCCAGAAACTCGTGGGTGTCTTCCACCATGTTGATGCGCGTGTACTCCTTGTCGTCGTCCCACAGTTGCATGTGGACGACCACCTCGATTCGCTTCTGAAACCGGATGGCCCGAATGCCGAACATCGAGCGGATGTCCACGAGCCCGAGGCCGCGCACCTCCATGAAGTGCTGCACGAGCTCGGTGCCGGCTCCCATGAGGATGGAGTCGTCCCGCTTGGTTGCAATGACCACGTCGTCGGCCACGAGTCGATGGCCGCGTTCCACCAGGTCGAGGGCCACCTCGCTCTTGCCGATGCCGGATTTGCCGATGAGCAGCAAGCCAATGCCGTACACGTCGACCAGGGAGCCGTGCACGGCCCGCTGCGGAGCGAACTGGTCCGTGAGAAAGCCTCGGATCGACGACGTAAACTGAACGGTGGGCAACGGCGTGCGGTAGATCGGAATGCCTGCGTCCGTGGCCATCGACACCAGTGCCTCGTCGAGCTGATTTCCGTCAGTAACGACGATGCACGGCACCGGAAACTGAATGAGGTTCTCAAACGCGTTCCGTCGGTCGGTCTCGCCGAGATGCTCGAGATACTGCGTTTCGGTATTTCCGAGAATCTGGATGCGCTGATGCGTGAAGAGATCCACGTATCCAGCCAGGGCTAAGCCCGGTCGATGGAGGTTGCTCTCGGTGACGTCGCGCTCGTCGGCCGCCACGTTCCCGTTCACCGCGTCGATCGCCACGCCCACGGTCTCCCGCAGCTGGCGCACCATGAACGCCACCGTGATCGACTCTTTCTGGAACGTTTGAGGACGTCGCATGGGCAGACCGGGAATGGTCGGTTCTACGGTGCAGGCATCAATCGCGCGAAATGGTCCCCTCCCCACCGAAGCCCCGCGTGTTACGAGAACGCCGTCTCCGAAAACGTGTTGATCACGGCACTTCCACGGTGTTCAAGATGCGCTCGACGATGTCGAATGGGGCTACCTGCTGGGCTTCGGCCTCGTACGTGATCACGATGCGGTGCTGCATCACGTCCGTCACCACGGCCCGCACGTCCTCGGGGGTCACGTAGGCCCGGTGGCGAAGGAAGGCGTGGGCGCGGGCCGCGAGGTTGAGGTTAATGCTGGCCCGGGGGGAGGCGCCGTACTCAACGAGGGGAACGAGGTCGTCGAGCCCGTGCTTTTCCGGATTGCGGGACGCCAGCACGAGATCGACAATGTACTGTTCGACGCGCTCGTCGATGTACAGGTCGTTGAGCACGTTACGAGCCCGCAGGATCTGCTCGGGCGTTGCTACGGAGCGCACGTCGGGCCGCTCGTCGGTGCGGGCCATGCGTTGCATAATCTCCAGTTCCTCGTCCCGGGTCGGGTACTCGACCCCAATTTTGAGCATAAACCGATCCACCTGCGCCTCCGGCAGTGGGTAGGTGCCCTCCTGTTCGATCGGGTTCTGGGTTGCGAGCACCAGAAAGAGGTCGTCGAGCGAAAAGGTCTCTTCGCCGATCGTCACTTGGCGCTCCTGCATGCTTTCGAGGAGGGCACTCTGCACCTTGGCCGGGGAGCGGTTGATCTCGTCGGCAAGGATGATGTTGGTGAAAATCGGTCCTTTCTTGATGGAGAAGGTGCCCTTCTTCTGGTTGTAGACGAGCGTGCCAAGCAGGTCGGCGGGCAGGAGGTCGGGGGTAAACTGGATGCGCTGGAAGTCCGTCCCGATGGCGTCGGACAGGGCGCTCACCGTGAGCGTTTTGGCGAGGCCGGGCACCCCCTCCAGCAGCACGTGTCCGTCGGCCAACAGGCCGATGAGAAGACGCTCGATCATGTAGCGCTGCCCCACCACCACCCGCCCAATCTCGTTGAGCAGGTCGTCCACGAAGGCACTCTCCGTGGCGATTCGGTCCTTGATTTCCGACAGGTTGGGGTCGGGCATAGACACATCGGGTGGGAACGAACGGCACGCTGCGCGCGACGGTCGAGACCGCCTCGATCAGAGTTCGGTCGCCTCTAACGGATCAGTTGGGGCGTGGTTGATGCGTCAGGGATGCAGAATGCGCGGGGGGTGGTCGAGGCTCGGCGCCAACGCGTCTGAGAGGCGGTGAAGTTCTTCCCCGAACCCGTCGGGGCGGCCCACGACGAGGACGGCGCCCGAGCGGCCCGTCATACAGGCGCCGTAGAGCCCACCGTACGTTCGGTTCTCTGCCTCCCGTACCGCTGCGTCGGCGGCTGCGCTCGTGCCCTCCCAATCGTCGCGCTGAGACGCGTGGGACATCAGCAGCAGCGCCCCGATCATTTGCCAGTCGGACCGGCGCATGGCGGCGGTGTGCTTCTGAACGCGCCCATTTTCGGTCACCAGATGGCGCACCACGGGGCGGAGCGGGTCGGGAAGGGTTTCCATTGCTCGGTCGAGATCCTGATGCTCCAGATCTCGAAATGCCTCCAGCCCCTCGAATCCACTGGTGCGGAGGTGGTGGAGGGCCTCCTCGGCCTGCTGCCGGCGCGTCCGGTGAAACTCGGCCGGGCGGGGCGTCGGCTCCTGTAGGACCAGCAGGGCCCATCGGAGCGCCGTGCGCGCCTCCGTCTCGACCGGGAGGTGCTCGCGCGTGGTCGTGTCGACCAGCGTGAAGGCCGGATCGTCGCCCGCGAACGTGGCGAGCAGATGTGCTGAGCTGTACGGCTGATTGAGAACGGCCCCGATCTCGCCGGCCAGCAGGGGCACGAGGGCGTCGCGCAGGCTTTCCACGTGTTCGAGGTCGACGGTTGGGGGCAGGTCCATCCGGCGCACGACCCGAATGAGGGCAACGGCCAGGGACGCGAGGGAGCCGTCTCGACAGGTTCCCGGCATTGTACTGACGATTCCGACCTCGACGCCCTGTCCGGCGAGAAGCTCTTGCAAAATTCGATGAACGACTGTGGCCCAGAACGGGGGATCTGTCGTTTCCGAGTCCCAGGTCCGATCGGTGTTTCCGAACACGACTCGGGCTGTGTCAGCCGGCCGGGCGGCGACCGCCACGCCCTGTTGGAGGGGCATGAACAGCCCGAAGCCCCCGGAGTAGTGCGTCTGATCGCCCTGCACGCCGACTGTCCCACAGGCATAGGCCGTCGACAGGGGGGCGGCCGACGTTCCCAGGCGATCAACGAGCACGTCCCGCGCGCGCCGCCGCAGAGAAGCTCGGCCCGGCGCCTCGTAGGCCTCGAACGCTTCGGGAGAGTCTACAAACGCGGCCGTTTCTTCGAAGGGGAGGTAAGACGACGCAGGAGACGACACGTCGGATGCCATGTTAGGGTCTCGATTGTCGATCGATCAGAACGTGGAGATACAATGCCGCTGGTACTCCCAAGAATGGCCTCAAAAGATACCAGCGAACCATCCCAGGCGCGGCACTTTCAGCCTGCCTGGCTCGTCCTCTCACAGATGCAAGACGCATCACGTCGAAAAGATCTCGGTGGTATGAGTGGCCTGAACCACGTTCAGGCGTTCCATACCACCGAGCAGGGAAAAACTCACGGGTCGCCCAGCCGTTCGCCCCCCGAAAGATCGTAGCCGTTCAAAAAGTCGCGGGCCCCGAGCCGCTGCCGGCCCGGTTGCTGGATGGTCACGACCTCGACGGCCTCTTCTCCGCAGGCCACCAGCAGTCGGTCGTCGGTCTCGATCACCTCCCCGGGCGCGCCCTCCCCTTCTGCCCGCCGCGTCTCGTATAGCTTGAGTCGGGTGTCGCTGTGCATCGTCCATGCGCCGGGGTACGGAGAAAGCCCTCGGATGTGATTGTGCACGTCCTCGCCCGACTTCCCCCAGGGAATCTCGCAGTCTT
>CAZSBW010000211.1:0-5513 GCA_964604815.1 uncultured Salinivenus sp.
AGGGGTTGAGTAGAATCGGGGTTTGCAGGCTGTGAGGGCATTTTGAAAAAGATCGTGCGGAAAAGCGAATCCGTCTCAGCAGCGCCTCAGGGCAGTTTCGACGGTTCGACCCCCGATCGGCATCACGAGTCAAGAGCGACGAGAGTGCGTCCCGGGCACGGGAATGAATCAGAGCGGGCGTTCCAGGTACACGACGTCGTCGAGGGGATTGTGGTAGTATGGAGGGCGTTCTTCGAAGCCGAGGGACCGGTACAAACTTCGGGCAGCGGTCATGGAGACCACGGTGTCGAGCCGCATCGTGTCGTGGCCCTGCTCGCGCGCCGCGTCGATGATGGCCTCGGCGAGGGCGCGTCCGATTCCGCTCCCGCGGTGCGCGGGTCGCACGTACAGCCGTTTCATTTCGCAGACGCCGTCTTCGTCGAGAGGCTGTACCGCCACGACGCCCGCGGGTTCGTCGTCGATTCGGGCGAGGAGAATGGCACCGTCGGGTGGGGCGTAGGGGCCGGGAAGCGCGTCCATCTCCCGCTCAACGTTCTGGAAGTCGAGGTCGAAGTCCAGTTCCTCCACGTACTCGCGGAAGAGCTGCCGGGCGTCGTCGAGGTCGGCGTCGCACGTGACGGGCTGGATGTCGGGCATAGCTGGGCTGCTCGGATCGATGCCGGGAGCGGAGCGGGACGAAGGAGGGGGGCGCGGCCTGGGACAGGGGAGTACCGGGGCGCGAATCGCGTCTCCTCAGGAGGGAAGCAGCCGTTCCGTGATGGCATCCGTGAGGAGGCGACCCGGGAGGGTGAGACGGATCGTGTCTCTTTCGTCGTGGATCAATCCCTCGTCGAGCAGCCGATTGATGACCTCGGTCTTTTGAGACCAGAGGTCAACTCCGTACTCCTCTTCGAGTCGATTCAGGTCCACGCCGTCGTTGGTTCGGATGCGGAGAAGCAGGTATTCCCGGGCCAGGGTCGTCTGATCGAGCGTTTGCCGAACGGAGACGGGGGGATACCGCTGACGCAGGAGGTCGGCGTACCGCTCGACGTCGCTCACGTTGGTCCAGCGGCGGGCCCGATCAGAACGGCTCGGCCACCAGAACGACTCGGCCGACGGTCCGATGCCGAGGTAATTGCCGTGGTCGTAGTAGTGTTCTTGATGGGCGGACCGATGGCCCGGCTGGGCAAAGTGGGTTACCTCATACTGCTCGTATCCCTCCGATTGGAGGAAGCGCATGGCAAATTCCATCTGATCGGCCCGCGCCTCGTCGGTCCGGTCATCCTCAGTGGGGACTTCTGCGATGGTGATGTGGGGGACCCGCATCTCGACCGTCTGTCGGAGGGTGGCCTCCCACGTGTCGAAGGGGAGGGCGGGACCGCCGAAAAGGAGGTCGACAGACAGCGTGTTGAATCCGGCCTTGCGGGCGACCTGCACGGCCTGGACGGTGTCGGCGGCGGTGTGGGGGGCGTCCAGGGCCTCAAGCACGCCCGGGAAGAAGGAGTGCACTGTGAGGCTGAGCCGGTCGAAGCCCATCCGCTTGAGGCCGTGGACGTAGCGGGGCGTGGCGTCGGCGGGGCTCACCTCGGCCGTTGCCTCCTCAAACGTGGAGGCGTCGAAGACGTCGAGAAGGGTCGTGAGAATGGAGTGCACCGCGGAGAGCGGGAGAAGAGACGGGCGGCCCCCGCCGGCGTACACGGTGGTCATCGCCTCGTCGGCTGCGTACTCCCGAGCGTAATACTCCAGTTCCCAGCACAGGGCCGTCTCGAACCGAGAAAAATTGGGGGTGTCGGGGACGACGTAGTAGCTGTCGTCGACGGAACGGTGGCCCCGCCGAAACGGGACGTGCACGTAGAGGCCAGCCACGGGGCAGGAGGGTTACGACAAGGACGCCGGGGACGGCGTGGGCGAAGAGGGAGAATGCTCGTTCCACCTTCGAACTTGAACGTGGCTCTTGACAACGTCAAGCGACTGGAGGACCACCGACCGCGCCAGCTGATTCAGTCTCTGGTCGTACTTTGGGCTGAGGAGGGCATCGGCCGAGATGGACGTGACCTCTGCGATGGCGCGGTCGTTTTCGAGGGACGCAACGTCGGCCATCATTTGGTCGATAACAGTGAAGACGATGTCGGAGATGGAGCGTTCGAGGAGCGTGGCCACGGGGCGTCCTACACCGGGAACGGAGGCGATGGCACTAATCTCGCGGTTCTGGTCGACGGCGTCGGAAATGACGTTGTCGAGATACTCCTGGAAGTCGTCCTGCTGACTGCTGTAGGCGACTGCTGTGGCTTCCTGGAGCCGATGGGTGAGGGCCTGGATGAGGGCATCTCGCTGTGGGGCAAGCACCTCGTCGGCGATCCGCTGGGTCACCTGTTCGCTTCCCCGAATTTCTTGCTGGAGCCCGTCGATGATTCGAACAGCAACGCGATCGCTGATGACCCCAAGTGCAAGGTCGCGGTACTTCAGGAACTTGCGGTACGGATACGTGTCCCGAAGGTCGAGGAGACCGATGCGTTGGATTTTTGGGAGCATGGCAATGACGCGCAGGAGCCGGAGCGAACGCAGGGAGCTCACGGGGAGGCAGCCGAGCACGTCGTACCAGTGCACGAACGGGTAGAAGAACCAGCGGTGATAGCGCTGCCGGTAGATGGCCAGGCCCCACCGGATGAGGATTTCCGCGATGAAAACCGCGACGAAGGCGAGGTCGTAGAACAGGAAGTGCTGGTGGATCGTCTGGTCGTACCAGCGATACACACCCGGCGCATATTGCTGCAACTGCCGCTGAACGAAGAGGCTCTCGAAGCCCCAGTCGATGAGGATGAGGAGGAGGTTGGCCATGATGAGAATCATCATCACCACATCCACGATCAGCGAAACCAGCGTCTGTTGTCTGTCCATCGATCGGAGGGAATTGTGCGGGCATCGGTTTGATCGGAGAAATCTCCTCCTGCGTTGAGGCACGGGGCAAACGACGTGCTGTTTTTCCGACGCGGCGGCCGACCAGGGTCGGAACGGCCAGGGGGACGGGAGGGAGAGATCGTTCGGCTCCGCTCAAGACGACTTCATTGCAAAAGGGATTGCTTGAAACTGCACTCGTTATCGCGGTTCTGTTGGGATCCGCAGTATCGGCGCTTTTCGAGAACAGGGGTTCGAATCGATCTTCGTCCAACTATTGTCTCTCGCATGCTCGATCTCTCGCGTCTGCGCGATCAACTGGACTCCTTTCAAGATTACGAGGCGGAGGTTCGTGACCGACGGGTCGAACAACGGAAGCGGGCGCGGGCCGTCCTGCGGGCCTGTGCTGAGCGATGGACGGAGGTGCAGGCGGCAGTGGAGGCCGCGGAGCCGCGTCGGCTTGTGGCGGCGCTGCGCGAGTCGCCCGCCAGGACCGCGTCCGCCCCGAAGCGCCCGACGCCCATCACGGTTGTCGCCACGGATGGGTCGCAGATCTATCCCGATCGGCACGTCGACCCCATGTTCTTCCTGCTCAACGTGAGCCAGGTGGGCTTCCAGTACGGCACGCGGGAGGAGCCGCTCCTCGACACGGAGCCCCGCCTCCGCTTTCAGGACGACCTGAGTGCCCATGTCGACGAGGTGCTCGGCACAATGACGACCGAACTCGTGTCGGCGCTGCGGGACGAGATGGAGCTGGAACTTTTGCTGGCGGCCGCGCAGACTGCACAGGTGGACGATCGCCCGCTCCTGGCGATCGCGGACGGGACGCTCATTCGCTGGATGATTCGCGGCATGAACAACGAAGCCGCAGAGGAGCGATTGATCGCCCGCTACACGGAGTACTTGCAGGCCTTTCAGCGCGACGGGGTGCCGCTGGCGTCGTACGTGAGCATGCCGGCGACGACGGAAGTCGTGAACCTGCTCCGGTTCGCGGTGGGCGAATTGGGGGCGCCCGCGCCGGAGGACGTGTCCGTTCCGTCCGAGACGCCGCCCCTCGACGGCCTGCTTGACCGTCACGTCTTTGATGCCGTGCTCGACCCGGGCGAGCGGTCGGCCACCTTTGGCTCGACCTCCCACATCCAGCGCTCCTATCCGACAGGCTCCGAGGTGTGCTACTTTTACCTGAAGGGGGCCTCCCCGACCGGCGCCGGCGAGATGGGGCGCGTGGAGGTTCCGCAGTGGGTGGCCGACGATCCGGAATTGGTCGATCGCATCCACGCCACCGTGCTGCGGGAGTGCGAGAAGGGGGACGGCTATCCGCTGGCGCTGTCGGAGGCGCACGAGCGCGCCGTCATCCGAGGCTCGGAGCGGGAGGCCTTCTTTCGCCTCATAGAGCGGCGGCTCCGGCGGGCCGGACTGTCGCCGACGGACTCCCGAAAGCGGCGGGTGAAGCGGCATCCGCGAGTGTAGGCGCGACCGGTCGGGCGCAAAGACCTGATGGGAGATCCGTAGGGCGATTGCATCTTAAGTTCGGTCGGTCTCTTCCGGCTTCGACAGCCCAGATCCATTCGCTTCCACGCTCCCATGCCCCCTCTCGCTCGTGCATTCCGGGCAGTTGCGTCGATCAGAGGCAAACGGGCGTCCATCCCCAGAAGAAACGATTCAAGACACGATTGCCCTGGGGGATCCGCAATCCGTTAGACATTTTGCACATTCGGGGTTTTACTAAATATGCACAGTGCCGTCCCTTAGTGGAAAGCAATGGGGGGACACATGCGCAAATCTCATCCGAAACCGTCGTCGCTCGACGATCAGACGCTGCTTCGCGTCCTTCTGGCTGAGCCCGAGGACCCACAGGCCGCCTGGACGGAATTCCTGCGTCGGTATTCGCCGCTCGTGCTTAAAGTCGCCTGGCAGTTCGTGGAGAGCCACGACGAGGCGATGGAAACGTATTTGTTCGTATGCGAGCGCCTGGCGGCCGACGACTTTGCGAAGCTTCGTACGTATGATCCGGAGCGGGGCGACACCCCCGCGAAAGTGTCGACGTGGCTTACGGTAGTGGTCCGGAACCTCTGTATTGAGCATCGCCGACAAACGGACGGACGGCGGCGCTACCCAGACGCAATCGCCGATCTGTCGCGCCTGGACCAGAAGGTGTTCGAACTCTATTTTTGGGAGGGAGAGTCGCCTCGGGACATTGTTCGCGTGCTGGAGGCGTCCCCCGAATATGATGCCGGCCAAATTCCCGCGGCCCTTAATCGGCTTCGGGACCTGGACCTGCGTCCGACGAAGGCCTGGGCGCGGCACCCGCCCGACGGCATCGAGTCGTTCGAAGAGGCGCTTCACGGAGAGGATCATTCGACTGCCGGGACCCGCTCGGACATAGACCGTCGCGAGTGGGTCGAGACCATTCTACGGGACCTTCCGACGAAGGAGCGGTTGGCCGTTCGGTGGTATTACTGGACCGGCGTGAGCGCTTCCGGGATCGGGCAACTCCTGGAGGTGTCCCAGCGCACGGTTTACACGTTGATGGACCGGGCGCTCGATAAGCTCCGAGAGCGGACCGAGGCGCCGACCGTCGAGACGTAAATTGGTTGAGCGCTGCCCGTACCATAATAAATGAATGGTTCCGCTACTAA
>CAZSBW010000212.1:0-5510 GCA_964604815.1 uncultured Salinivenus sp.
AGGCCGGCGAGATTCCGGAGTGGCCCACCTCCTTTGTCTTCGAGTACGCCACGTACCCGAAATACATCGAGGCCCTGAGCGAGCGCATCGACGAGGGCCTGGCGCGCTTCCCCGAGGATGTGCGCGACGACGTGCACCTTCTCTTCAGCGCGCATGGGACGCCGCTCACGGAGATGAAAGACCGGCGCGACCCGTACTGCTGCCTGGTGCACTCCACGGTGAAGCACCTGATGGAGCATCGCGGGCACGACCACGACTTCAGCACGGCCTTCCAGAGCAAGGTCGGCCCGTCGGAGTGGCTGGAGCCGCCGACCGACGACACGGTGGCGGCCCTCGCGGAAGAGGGCGAAGATGTCCTCGTGGTGCCGGTGGCCTTCGTCACCGACCACATTGAGACGAGCTACGAGCTGGCCATCGAGGTTCCGGAGGAGCTGGAGGAGGAGGGCGAACCCATTCCGGAGCACTACGAGGTGATGCCGGGCCTCAACAGCCATCCCAAGTTTATCGAGGCGCTGGCCGACGTGACGGCGATGCAGCTGGATCTGCCCAGCGTGCAGACCCCGGCGCCCTGGAGCGCCCGGCCCTGCTATAAGGCTCGCAACCGCGACATTCGCTGCCAGCAGTGCGAGCGCATCGCCGAGGCTACGGACTGGTCGGAAGAGGAGAAAAAAGCGGCGCCGGTGGCGTAGCGTCCGATCTGGTTAAGGTGGGAAGGTTGAAGGTGGGAAGGTTAAAGATTAGAAGATTGAAGAACGGAGCTTTGAAGAGGGAGCACAGGGCGATTGTATCTTAAGTTCGGCTGCTAAAAATGACTCATCGGAGACGAGAACTGTCTTCTTCCATGCGCCCTGAGCAAACTGTTCGGTAAGCAGATCGCCAGGGAAGAAGTGGTTTTAGACTGCGCCCTGACGCAGGCACGCACGGCGTGCCAAGGAGGAAGTGGTTTTAGACTGCCCCCTTTCTCCCATTCTCCCACTCTTTACCGGCAGAATCGGACCGTCGGAAGGCGAATGAGCCTCCAGCCTCCAATCAACGCTCTAACATGCGATTGCCCGAGAGGGGGTCAATTGGTGAGGAGGCTGTCCAGGGGCGGGAGGTCGTTCAAGGATGGCCATCCCGTAGCGGATGTGCGGAGGAGGAAGGCGGCGGAAACGGCGCAGTGGTCGGACGGTGGGGATGGGGCGTCGCATTGGACCTGTCGACTCACGGGTGTGAAGCGGTCGGGCGAGTACAGAATGTAGTCGATCTTTTGGGTAGGAGCATCTGCCGGAAAGGTGGCGGGGGGATCTCCGGCCCGATCCGTGGTGTCGGGGAAGATGGGGCGCAGGGAGGTTTCATTAAGGAGGAGGCGCATCGTTTTGTCGGCCGCGATGGCTTGCGAGTTGGACGAGGAGACGTCGTTGGACCCGGTCATTTCACTGTTGAAGTCGCCGAGGAGAAGAACGGGGACGTTTTGGGCAGTGAGTCGGTCGTAGAGGGCTTTGACCTCGCGGGCTTGCTTCTGGCGTGTGCCAACGTGGTAGGCTTCCAAGTGCAGGTTGACGACGGCCAGGGGGCGCCCGCCGACGTCCATCACGGTGGTTTGGGCGAGCCGATCGAGGTAGAAGGCGTCTCGAATGAAGGACTGTGGCGGGCGAGGGAGCACCGTTCGATCATGCTGGTGAATCGGGTACCGACTCAGCACCGCCTGACCTGAGATTGTGCGACCGAAGTTGACGGACGGCCAGCCGTACGGGAAGGGAAGGTAGCGCTCGTCCCAGTTTACAGTCTGTGCCGCCGTGGCGTAGTCGAGGCGGGTAGCGATGGTGTCGAGCTGGTGCACGTGACCGACCCGCGCCCCGCCATAATCGATTTCCTGAACGCCGATCACGTCCGGATTGGCCCGGCGGATGAGCGCGAGCACCTGCTCCATGTTGGCGGCAAAGAGGCTGTCGGACCGCACGACGGGCTCGTTGTTCGTCATGCCCGAGAGGTAGCCGGCGTTGTAGGTCATCACCGTGACGGTGTCGGGCGTCCCCGACGCGGGCTCGGCCGGATACTGCCTGATCTGAGCAAGTTCGTCTTCGGAGAGGCGGCCCGAACTCGCCCAAAAGAAGAAAAGCGCGAAGGCGAGGATCAACACGGCCAGCACTCCCCCGGCACCGAGGAAGAATCGTTTCATAACTGATACCCCACAGCGTCATGCAGGTCGCGAATCCCTCCAAGGTAGCAAGCGCACGGACGGTTGTCCACCGCGGCGGTCCCCTCCTGGTCTTCGCCACCGTCCTCCTGGCCCTCGTGGGGGCCGCGCCCGCCCCTGCCCAGCCGACGCGCACTGCCCTGGACCCCTTCACGGGTCACTGGAAAGGATCGTTCGTCGCGTACACCCACGCGGGCGAGCGGGTCGACTCGCTCACGGCCGAGCATCGGTACCGGTGGGACGGGGACGTGCAGGTGGGCACGCAGATCGACCGCTATCCCGACGGGCGGGTGAAGCGACACGAGGCGCGCAACTACGTCCGGAACGACACGCTCTTCTGCGAGGTCACGCACGCGGACGGCTCGACGACCGTGTACCGGGGGCGCCAGGTGGGGGAGGCCATCGTGTGGCACCGCCGAACGGACGCGGGCCTCGTCGAGAGCTTTCGGGAGCGGGTGGCGCAGACGCCCGAGGGAATGGTCTATCGCATTGATGGCTTCGGCGTGTACCCGAACGCGGATGGCTCGGCCAGCTACCTCCAGTTCGTGGGGCGGTACCGGCGCGCGTCGGCCGCGTCCGACTGACGCGGAATCCCTTCGGGAAACGCCGCAGAAGACGCCGCCAAATCGGGCGCCGGGGTCACCACGACATCTCGAACGGGCGCGCGTACTCCTTTGGAAGAGGGAGCACGGTGATTCGGACGCGGCGGTTGCGCCGCCGGCCCGCCGCCGTGTCGTTGGAGGCGCGGGGGCGGGTGGCCCCGTACCCGACGGCGACGAACTGATCGGGTGCGAGGGGCGTGCGGTCCATCAGTGTGCGCAGGACGGCCGCTGCCCGGGCACACGAGAGCTCCCGGTTCGAGGCAAAGCGGTCCTGGAGGCGGCCGCCCAGGGGCGTGGTGTCGGCGTGGCCCTCTACACGCACGGTCCGGTTCGGGTAGGCGCGCTGGAGCTGGCGGGCGACGGAGTCGAGGCGGGCGCGGCCCGCGTCGTTAAGCGAGTCGGCCGTGGCGAAGAGGCTGTCGGCAGGAAGGACCGCCACGGTGAGGCCGCCGTTCCGGAGCAGGCGCGCCTCGTAGGAGAGGCGATTGATCTGATCCTGTAGGGTGCGGCGCTCGCGGTAGTACCGGCCGCTGTCGAGGTCGCGCCGCAGGCGGAGCGAGTCGCGGAGAGATCGGTTCTCGGCGCGGAGCCGCGCGTTTTCGGCGCGGAGCGAGTCGGCCGGGGCCGTGCGACCGCCAAGGGAGCCCCCGCCCGCACACCCGGCCAGGCTGTAGAGCAGGAGGACAACGCCGAGCGGGAGAGGGAGACGCATCGGAGGAAGGAGGGACGCGAACAGTCATGCGCAGGGGAGGACCGTGCAGTGGGGGGCCGTCAGCCCGCCGACGAGACGGGTTCGGTCTGCGTCTGGCGGCTCCACCACAGCAGGCCAATCACGGCGGCGAAGCCGAGCACCGCGAGCCCGACGACCGACCCGACCGGGTCGTCCGTTCCGGGGAAGTGCAGGGCGCGGTTCGGCCCCACGTACGGCCAGAGGGCTCGGAGCGCCCCGGCGATGAGGCCCACGAGGGCGGCCATCGTGGCGTCGTGGCGGTGGGCGAGCAGCCAATCGAGCAACTTGGCGAAGGAGCCGAGCCCGACTGCTGCCCCTACCATGAAGGTGAGGACGTAGAGCCAATTTCCCCCATTCACCGCAGCGAGCGTGGGCGTGTAGATGCCCAGCACCTCCAGCAAAAAGGCCCCGCTCACGCCCGGCAGAATCATGGCGCAGATGGCCACCGCCGCCGAGAGGAAGACGCGCGGGAGGCCCGGATCTCCGACCTCCAGAACGGGCAGGCCGGTCAGGTAGAACGCAACGAGCGCACAGCCCACGCCGAGGCCCACGTGTCCGACTGTCAGCCGACGGATGCGGAGGGCGGGAATGACCAGCGACGCCCCCACGAGTCCCAGAAATAGGCCTCGCATCTGGGCGGGATACGCCTCCATCAGTCCCGGAATGAAGCGGGCCCCCAGGAGGATGGCGAGGCCGATACCGGCGGCCAGCGGCAGCACCAGGTTCCACGGCACGGCGGCCCAGTGCGTGCGCATGCCGTCGAGGTCGAAGCGCAAGAGCGCCAGCCCAAACGAGACGCCCGAACTGATGGCCCCCACGAGCCGCTCGTACACGCCCACGATGAGGGCCATCGTGCCGCCGCTCACGCCGGGGATCACGTCGGCACCTCCCATGAGCACACCATACAGAAGGTGACGAAGGAGCGTGAGCGGAGAAGAGAACATGAAATGCGGTACCTTGCAAGGACCTGGCCTCTCAGTCGAGGACCGACAGCGAAAGAATGCGCCGAGCTGAATGCAGCTAGGACGGTCTTAAAGGTGGCATTTACGCCCGGAAGCATCCGGTGAGATAGGCGCTTAGGAGTGATTCCGTGAGGGGCAACCACGGCGGGGAGTTCACCTGACAAACCGCCCTTTTGAGCAGCTTCTTAGGATTGATCGAGATTGAGAAGCTCTCGAACTCGATCGTTCCGATATAGGTCGGGATAAGCTTGGCGGAACTCTTCTTTCTTGGAGGGATCGAGCCGAAAGGCGGTCTTCAACGACCGAATGCTTTCATCTGCGCGGCCTAGGGCCAGGAGGGCTTTGGCCTGTCGGAAGTAGGTGCTGGCGCTATTGGGGGCGAGTTCGAGGGCCTGCCTGTAGGCATCCAGGGCCTCTTTCGGCTGTTGCTGTTCCAGGAGGGTCTCGGCGTAGCCCACCCAGGCGTTTTCGTCGGAGGCGTCGAGTTCGACCGCGCGCTGGTAGGCAGAGAGTGCTTCAGTAAGGCGGCGGGCCTTGTAGGCGCAGTTGGCGCGCGCCTTCCAGAATTTAGGCACTTCCGCGTCGAGGGTGATGGCGTACCGGAAGCATTCGAGCGCCTGGTCATACTTCTCCTGGGCGTCGAAGCAGCAGCCGAGGCCGTACCACGCCTCCGGATAGGTCGACTCCTCGTCGAGGGCCTGCTCGTAGTAGCGGCGGGCCTCGTCGAAATTCCCCTTTTCCTCGTGGGCCAAAGCCAGGTTGTAGTAGGTGGCCGCGTCGGCGCCTTCGAGTTCGAGCACCGTTTCGTAGCTTTCAATGGCCTCGTCGAGGGCGCCCATATTGGCCTGTGCGTTGCCCCGGTTGTAGTACGCCGAGGCGAATTTGTCGTCGATGGCAAGGGCCATGTCGTAGCTCGACACTGCGTCCTCGAACCGGCCCATGCGGTTGAGCACGATGCCCCGGTTGTACCACGCGTCCTGCGAGTAGGGGTCTACGTCGATGTGGCGGTCGTAGGCCTCCACGCTCTCCTCGTTGCG
>CAZSBW010000213.1:0-5505 GCA_964604815.1 uncultured Salinivenus sp.
TTCGATTACCGCGAGAAATGCAGGTTCGGAGTACCGGGGGGTCGAACAAAACGACGTGCGGTTCTACAACGACTGGATCACGACAACCCCCTTTTTGACCGGCCTCCTAGATGGTCTCGTTCGCTCAGAATATGTCCTCGAACCCTTTAATTAAAGTATTTCTGCGTGTCTACTGAATCTCTTTGAAGCCGTCGCAGTCAACAGCGTAGAGGCAGTTTCTCTGACAAACGCGCTTTCTGCTGGATGCGGAGAACGTTCAACCCCAAAAAGACCGATTGAATGTGCACTGGGGAGGACAGAGACTGCCAAAGCAGCGTGCTGGTTGCAGGAAGCAAAAGCCGAGACGGGGCTCCTATGCTGCCTGCACGTCGGAGTCGAGGGCGTCGGACGGGATGTGCTGTCCGTCGCGGCTGAAGGGGGCTTCCGTGGCGATGGCTTCATGCACGCCGTGACCGCTCGGAATCCAGCGCAGCAGTTCGAGCCGGCCGTCGAGATGCTCAACCAGAGCAGTGCAGCTCTCGACCCAGTCGCCGGTGTTTGCGTAGTGGGTGTCCTCGATGGTGCGCATGCGGGGATGGTGGATGTGCCCGCAAATCACGCCGTCGAATCCGTTCTCGGCGGCCTGGTCGGCCGCTGTCTCTTCGAAGTCTTCGATGAACTGCCGGGCCCGCTGGGTCGAGTGCTTCAGGTAGCTGGAGAGCGACCAGTACGGAAGATTGAACATTCGCCGGATTCGGTTGAACCAGCGATCCATCTTGAGGACGCCGACGTACGCCCAGCCGCCAAGGAATTCGAGCCATTCGGAGTGGCGCACGACGCCCTCGAACTCGTCGCCGTGGACGATGACGAAGCGGCGACCGTCGGCGGTGGTGTGCACGGCCCGCTTCTGGATGGTGATGCCCCCGAGTTGAAGACCGGGAAAGTCCCGGGCCACCTCGTCGTGGTTGCCGGGAACGTAGGTGACGTTGGTGCTCTTGGCTTTGCGGAGCAGTCCCTGAATGACTTCATTGTGGGAGGCGGGCCAGTACCAGGATCGCTGCAGGGCCCACCCGTCGATGATGTCGCCGACGAGGTAGTACCGGTCGGCCTCGTGCTGCCGAAGAAAGTCGAGAAGAAACTCCGCCTTGGCCTGAGAGGTGCCCAGGTGGATGTCCGAGATCCAAATGGTCCGATACTGCGTTGTCGGCTCCATGTGCGTAGAAAGCTGTGCGGGACAGCGATTCGAGGCAGATTCTCTCTCGAAAAGAGGGGACGGGCAGGAAACCCGAAACCTGGGTCGCAGCGTGTACCGTGCTTTGCTTCCCTCTTTTCCGCTGTTTCCGGGGATTGATGATAGCTTCACCTTGCGTCCCTCCCTGGACGTGGAGGGGGCACGGAACGGATCAAGCCAGAATACTCGGTGGAGGAGCGGACCTGCACGGCCGGGTGGAACATAACTCTCTGACGGACGAGCGCTGTTTCGTGCGACCCGGTCGCCGTTCTCGCTGATCGTCCGGCTTCCCCTCACGACGAAGAGAGCTGACTCCCAATGATGATTCGCCTCGTGTGCTCCTGGAGGGGGCTTCTCGTCGGAATGGGCGGACTGATTCTCGTGCTCGCGGCGTGTGGGGATTCCGAGTCTTCTCGCGGTGAAGGCGACCGGCCGCACTTCGTCACGACGATTCCGCCATTCGCGATGATCCTTCGGCCCGTCGTGGACGGACGGGGGACGGTGGAGCGGCTGCTGGAGCCGGGCGCTTCTCCCCACACCTACGACCCGACGCCGTCGGACCTGCGGGCCGTGACAAACGCCACGGCCCTCGTGTACGGTGCCCATCACCTGGACGGATGGGCCGCCGATCTTTCCGCCAGCCGACGCCTCGAACTCGTCGACCTGCTGCCGCCGGACGTTCGACTCTCGTTCGCGGACGGCGGCCCCGAATCACGGGGCGGATCGACGGTCGACCCCCACTTTTGGACCGATCCGCTGGCAGTGGCGCGCCTGTTGCCGGCCCTGACCGACACGCTCTGTGCTCTCGACGCCCAAGGATGCCCAATCTATCGGGCCAACGCCGACTCGTTTGCCGCTCGTCTCACAACGCTCGATGCCCAACTCGATTCGCTGACCGCGTCGCTACGCGAAACCCCCGTGCTGCTTGCGCAGCCCTTCTTTCGCTACTTTCTCCGTCGCTACGGTCCGCGTCTCGTGGACGTCGTGACCCCTCGCCCCGGCACAGCACCGACGGCCCGCGATCTCCAGCATCTCATAGAGCGGGCGGATGCCTCCGGAGTCCGGGGCATCCTCACGCAGCGACAACTGTCGGCCCGCGGGTCTGAGGCTGTGGCTGAACCGTCCGTCCTCCCCCTCATTCAGCTCGACCCGCTTGGGGGCACCGCCGGACGGAAGACGTACTCGGCGCTCATGATTGCCAACGCTCGCCTCCTGCGCGACTCGCTCGCCCAGGTTCCACAGTGACGGTTTTCGGGCAAACGAGGATCTGCCCTCTACCGAGCACGTTGGGCGTTCGCAGCACAGTACCGTCGGCTTCAGAATTGCTCGCCCGCTTACGTGTCTTCTCCCCCGCCCGCCATTGCTGCCGCCGACCTCGGCATTCGCTTTGGCGACCACGCTGTTCTGGACGACATTGGGTTCGAAGCCGAGACCGGCGATTTTGTCGCCGTCGTGGGCCCCAACGGGGCGGGCAAGACGACGCTGATCCGCGTACTGCTCGGACTCGTGACCCCCGATGCGGGCTGGGCTCACGTTATGGGAAAGCGCCCCTCGGCGGTCGATCCCGGACTCGTGGGCTACGTGCCTCAGGTCAAGCGGCTGGATCGAACGTTTCCGGCTCGGGCCATCGACCTCGTTCTGACGGCGCTTCATCAGCGCTGGCCGTTTCGCATCCGGTCGGCAGAGCGGGAGCGCGCGCTCAATGCCCTCGCCCGGGTTGGGGCGGCGTCCTTTGCCGATCGCTCGCTGGACGACCTCTCGGGCGGCGAGCTTCAGCGCGTCTATCTGGCGCGCAGCCTGGCTCGGGGGCCGCGTCTCATCCTGCTCGACGAACCGGCCACCGGCATCGACGTGGCCGGGGCAGCAGACCTCTACGACGTCCTCGAAGACGATCAGGCCGAGCGCGGCACGACCATCCTCATGGTGACGCACGATTGGAACGCGGCGTACCATCACGCTACACACGTCTTACTGATCGATGGTACGCAGGTGGGGTTTGGGCCGCCGCCGGAGGTGTTGACGGACGCCTGTCTCCGCAAAGCCTTTGGGCACACGGGGCACGCGCACGCCATGCTCACCAACGCGTGAGATGACGACTCGATGACTGCGGGGATTGGGACCCGCTCTCTTCTTTGACGAATTGGCCTCGCCGAGGACCCTTCATGCTGGACGCGCTGCAGCTCCCATTTATGCAACGCGCCCTCGTTGCGGGGATTGTCGTGGGCGTGCTGGCCAGCTACTACGGGGTCTTCGTGGTGCAGCGGCGCCTTAGCTTCCTCGGCGTCGGGCTTTCGCACGCGGCATTCGGCGGCGTTGCCCTCGGGCTGCTGCTTCAGGTCAATCCCCTCCTAACGGCGCTTCCCTTCACGGTTGCGGTGGCGCTCGGCATCACCGCCGTCACCCACGCCGGCACCGTGAGTAGCGACACGGTCATCGGGGTATTTTTCGCCGCGGCCCTCGCGCTGGGCGTCGTGCTTCTCACGTTTCGGCAGTCCTACACGACCGACGCGTTCGCGTACCTCTTCGGGTCGATCCTGGCTGTGCAGCCGGCGGACCTCTGGATCCTCGGCGGCATTGCGCTCCTGGCGGCGAGCACCGTGCCGCTGTGGGGCCGCTGGGCGTACGCCACGTTCGACCGGGATCTGGCCCGGGCCGATGGGGTGCCCGTGAAACGCGACGACTACGTGCTCGCAACCCTGCTGGCCGTCACTATCGTCGCGGCCGTGAAGGTGGTGGGGATCGTCCTCGCGGCGGCTTTTTTCGTCATTCCGGCCGCTGCCGCTCGCCTCCTCACGGGCAGCTTTCGGGACATGACCATTGTGGCCGTCGCCGTGGGGGCGTGCACGGCAGCGGGGGGGCTTGGGGGAAGCTACGCGTTTGACCTGCCGAGCGGGGCGGCCATCATCCTCGTGCAAACTGCCGTCTTTAGCGGGGCGCTCCTCGTCGGAAACAAGTGAGACCGAATTCGGTCGAATTCTGATTTGAGCAAAGTAAAACTGCTTCGCCTCCAGACGTTCAGTTTCCCAGCCCAGTCCGGGATTGGGTTGTAGACGACGGTGGTCGTCTTCTATTCAGGAGTGGACTGGCTTCGTCCTGCGCATGCTTCCGTTGCGGCCGTATGACCTCTCGCTCTCGCTTTTTACGAGCGAACGTCCGGGACGCTTTTGAGCGGGCGGCCCGGCTCGCCACAACCCTCACGCCCGCCGAACAGGCGGGCCTCGTGCGTCGAGAACGCGGGTGCTGGCACTGGATTGCCGGACCGGGAACTGACACGAGTGCCCCCGTGCCTACGTCCGACGAGGCGTTGGTGACGGGGGCTCCGACCGTCGAATCGCGAGTGTCCGATCCCGAGGGACTCCTCCAGGCGATGCCGAAGGAGGTTCGCTCCTACGCCGGCGTTCCGCTCAAAACCGACGCGGAGACGACCGGCACCGTCTTTTTCGTAACGAGTGCCGTCCCCGAGGCCTTCGACGAAGTCCTCCTCGATTCGCTTGACGAGCTCGCCGGACTGATTGCAGAGGCGGCGCGGCCGCTCGATCCGCAGACGGCCGACTCGCGGCACTACGAGTTTCTGGAGAACATTCCGGTGGGGGTGTACCGCACCACGCCGGCCGGTCGCATTCTCTACGCAAACCCGTCCCTTGCCCATCTGCTCGGCTTCGATTCCGTGGAAGCGCTCAGGGAGCGGGATCTGAGCGACGAGGGATTCGCCGAGGATGATCGGGGGGCCTTCCGAGAGCTCGTCGAGGCCGAGGGGGAGGTCGTGCAGAACGAGGCGGTCTGGACGCAGGCCAATGGAGGAACGGTTCACGTTCTGGAGAGCGCGCGGGTGGTCCGCGACGAGGACGGATCCGTGCAGTATTACGAAGGCGTGGTGGAGGACATCACCGAGCGCAAAGAGGCCGAGCGCGCACTGCGAACGGAAAAGAATTTTATCGACTCGGCGCTCAATAGCCTGCCGGGGGCGTTTTATCTCATCGATCAGGAGTTTCGCTTCCGCCGCTGGAACCGGCAACTGGAAGCGGTGACCGGATACTCCAGCGACGAGATTGAACGGATGAATCCCCTCCAACTCTTCGTCGAGGAGGACCGCGAGCGGGTGGCCGAGCGCATTCGGTCTGTCTTCGAAGAGGATCATGCGGCGGTCGAGGCGCGGGTGCAGACCAAGGACGGGGAGGAAATTCCGTTCTACCTCACCGGCGCTCGGGTTCGCATCGAGGGAACGCTGTATCTGGCGGGCATGGGCATCGACATTTCCGAGCGGGTGGCCGCCGAGGAGGCCCTGAAGGAGGCGA
>CAZSBW010000214.1:0-1813 GCA_964604815.1 uncultured Salinivenus sp.
GGCGTCGTCGCCCACGAACTGAGCCACGTCTTGCACGGAGACATGCGCCTCACAGTCCGTCTCATGGGATGGACTCACGGGATCCATCTCATCGGCTACGCGGGAAAACGGCTCTCTTCGGGAATGCTGTTTCCTCTCCGGGCTGCGTGGAATATTGCGAAGTCGTACCTTGGGCATGTCTATAAGATGGGGAGTAAAGTCAAGGACAACGTAGGATGGGTTGTTTTTGTCATTCTCCTGTATTTTCTGGGCGGTGTTATTTTCTTTCCTCTGTTTTACGTGACCATTCCCCTCCTTTCCTTCTTGTTTCCCATCCTGGGCACGGTCGTGGGTCGAATGGCGGTGGTCCTCGCGAGCGCCGTGGCCCTATTGGGAGGAATCGGGCATCTCGGGGCTCTCGCCATCAAAGCTCGGATCTCGCGGGAGCGAGAGTTTCTGGCCGATGCGTCGGCGATCCAGTTCACTCGGAATCCTGCAGGCCTCGGCGGGGCCCTGCTCAAGCTTCGGGACTGCGACTCTTCGGGCCGGGTGTCCTCTGCCGGGGTGGCGAATGCGCGTCACCTCTTTTTCGGAAACACGGCGGGACGCGCTGAGGCTGTCCCCCACTGGCTTTCGTCTGTGCTTGCATGGGTGCCGGGGACCGGGCAGTGGTTTTCGGCCCATCCGCCCACTGTCGAACGTATACGACGGATCGACCCGTCGCTCATGGAAGACCCTCCTTCCCAGTCGTCCCCTTCGGACTCTGAACCGTCGGGCGGGAGTTCCGCAGACGACTCTGCGTCCGTGATCTCCCCCAAGACCCTGATCGAGCGGGGCGGGAGCCTGACACCCGAGATGCTGGCGCAGGCAGAGGCGCTCCATTCAGCTGTCCCGAACGAGCTCCTGCAAGCAGCGCGCGAGCCGCTCGGGGCTGTGGCACTGTCCTATGCGCTGATGCTCGACACAGACAATTCGATGCGATCACAGCAGCTCGATCTGTTGTGGGAGCAGGAGGCACCGCCGGTATTCGACGAAACCAAGCGGCTCTACGACGCGGTCGCGCGCCTGGACCGGTCGCTGGGCCTGCCCCTCGTGGAGGTGGCCGCCCCCTCCCTTCGGTCACTCTCGACCGAGCAGCACGACCGACTACGCGAAACGATCCGGGTGTTGGCCGAGGCTGACGACCGACTCACGATCTTCGAGTTTGCACTGCAAACGATCGTCCGCCACTACCTCGATCACCTCGACCGGCCCGACGAGCCCTCGATTTCCCCGACAATGCCGGGCGTGTGGGACGAGGTCGCCGTGCTGCTCTCCGGGCTGGCCCGAGCCGGCCACGAGACGGAGTCCGAGGCCCAGGCCGCCTTTGCGGAGGCATACAATCCATTGGCAGACGAGCACGGGATCGGCTCGGTCGATCTCGGCTCCCCGTCCCCCGAGACAATCGGGACGGCCCTCGACCGGCTGGCCCGGACGCCTCTCTCCTTCCGACAGGACCTCCTCCAGGCCTGTGCGCGGTGTGTGATGGCCGACGAGACGATCACCCAAACGGAAGAGGCGCTGCTGCGGGCGGTGGCCGTGGCGATAGGGGTGCCGCTGCCTGCCGGCACTGCTGATGTCGTCTCTGGGGGAACGGGATGAAAAGGCCTCAGCTGTGATTCTTTTCTCATCACTCCCCGCTATGAGCAATTTCTTCGAGCGACAGGAGGCAGCCGAGCGCAGCACGACTCAACTCGTCGTTATCTTCGGCATTACTGTGCTCCTCCTCATCCTCGGTCTCTACGTTACGGTTTTGCTTCTCCTGGAGTACGGTGTGGGGCCAACGATCGCTGAG
>CAZSBW010000214.1:1823-2515 GCA_964604815.1 uncultured Salinivenus sp.
GAGTCGGGCTCTGCTTTCGAGGAGGCCCGAGCGTCAGCCTACGGCGGTGAGTCTGTCGTGTGGTTGCGTCCCCGGATATTGGTCGGTGTCTCTGCCGCAACACTCGCGTTCATTTACGGGGCGCGGACGCTCAAGCTGGGAGAGCTGATGAAAGGCGGCCACGTCGTGGCCCAGCGGCTCCGCGGGACGAAGCTGGATCCGGCCCGCGCGACGGGCCCGCATCGTCAGCTGCTCAACGTGGTGGAAGAAATGGCCATAGCGGCCGGCGTCCCCACTCCCGCCGTCTACGTGCTCCCAGAAATGGGCATTAACGCGTTTTCGGCAGGATTTACTTCCGACGACGCCGTCATTGGGGTCACAAAGGAAGCGATCGTTCGCCTCGACCGCGACGAATTGCAGGGCCTCGTCGCCCACGAGCTGAGTCACATCCTGAACGGGGACATGCGCATCAATCTCCGCCTCGTGGGATGGACCCATGGCTTCCAGCTTCTAAGTACCCTGGGACAGAAGTTGTTATACACGGCGTTCTATTTTCCGATTGAAATTACCAAACCGGTCTGGAAGTGGACGAAAACGTATTTCGGCTACCTCGCTGATGGGGTTCGCCATGCAAAGGACGCCGTCGGCGGATGTGCCCTTACGGGACTCGCGCTCCTTCTGAGTCCAATTCTCTGCAGCGTGGGGGGGTACAT
>CAZSBW010000214.1:2577-5489 GCA_964604815.1 uncultured Salinivenus sp.
GCCGAATGGCCGTCATCCTTGCAGCCTCCCTTGCCACCCTCAGCGGACTCTGCCACCTCGGGGGGCTACTCATCCAGGCGCGCGTCTCGAGAGAGCGGGAGTTTCTGGCCGATGCGGCGGCCGTGCAGTTTACCCGGAATCCAGCGGGCATCGGCGGTGCTCTGCTCAAGCTGCGCGACTGCGACCAGGGGGGCGCGCTACAGACCCGCCACGTCGGCTCGGTCCGCCACCTCTTCTTCGGGGAGGCCGCAGAACAAAACGGGTGGCTCGCCCGATGGCTGTCGACGCACCCGCCGATCGAGGAGCGACTCCGTCACATCGATCCCGCCCTCTTGGAGGATGCTCCCCCTCCTAGTCAGGAGGATCCGCCCCCTCCTCCTCAAGAGCATCCCCCCGAAGAAACCCAGTCGGTGGACCCGTCCGTCGGTCCCTCTTCCCCGGAAGCCCTCATTGAACGAGCCGGCACCCTCACACCTGAGATGCTTGCCCAGGCGCAAACCCTTCACACGTCCCTTCCGACGGACCTTCTGGAGGCGGCGCACGAGCCGCTCGGGGCCGTGGCGCTATCGTATGGGCTGATGCTGGACGACGACGAATCGATACGGTCACAGCAGTTCGATCTGCTGTGGGAAAAAGAGCCCCCCCCTGTGTTCGACGAGACGAAGCGGCTCTATGATCTCGTCGCGCGTCTGGACCGGTCGCTGCGTCTGCCGCTCGTGGAGGTGGCCGCGCCCTCCCTCCGCGAGCTCTCGGCTAACCAGCAGGACCGGCTGCGCGAGACCCTCCGGATCCTGGCCGAGGCCGACGACCGGCTCACGATCTTCGAGTTTGCATTGGAAACGATCGTCCGCCACTACCTCAATCACCTCGACCAGCCCGACGAGACCTCCATCTCTGTAAAGACGCCGGGCGTGTGGGACGAGGTGGCCGTGGTGCTCTCCGGGCTGGCCCGAGCCGGCCACGAGATGGAGTCCGAGGCACGAATCGCCTTCAATGAAGCGTACGGCCCCCTGGCGGAGGCGCATGGAATCGGCTCGGCGGCCCTCGCGTCTCCCCCTCCCGACGCGCTCGGATCGGCCCTGGACCGGCTGGCCCGGACGCCTCTCTCCTTCCGGCAAGACCTCCTCCAGGCCTGTGCGCGGTGTGTGATGGCCGACGAGACGATCACCCAGACGGAGGAGGACCTGCTGCGGGCGGTGGCGATCGCGATGGGCGTCCCCCTGCCCGTTTCGGGGTCGCAAAAACCCGATCCCCACGCCCCGTGGAGCGAGTCCTCGGACACGACTTGACCGGGGAATCGCCCCTTCTGCCCGCCCCTCGTTCACGAACCGGTCTGCCTCCACAATTCCCGGCCGACACAACAGTTGCCACTCAAAGAATCTGCTTTACAACCATGTGCTCTTCCTCAGTGATGGCGTCTCTCTTTGTCCGTACTCGGATGCCTGCCTTATTTCTGCCGGTCCTGCTCCTCCTGTCGGTCCAGGCCGTCCCCGCCCAACCCTGGGCCGTTCACGAGGCCCTGACCGGCGACCAGTACCAGGAGACAGCCACTCGCATGGTCGAGGACGGCTACCGCCTCATCGACCTCGGCGTTCAGACCGTCAACGACACCGCGCAATTCACGGCCGTGTGGGACGCGGCCGCCGGGCCGGACTGGACGGTGAGCCGAGGACTCGCGCCGAGCGAGTACGCGTCCACGCAGACGGAGATGGCAGCCAAGGGCTTCGGCCCCGCCGGCGCCAGCGCGTACGTCGTCGACGGCCGGGTGCGGCTGGCCGTTCGGTGGGAGAACGACATCGAGTCCGACCGGACCGTGCAACATGGACTGTCGCCCGATCGGTACGCGGTCGCCCTCAAGCAAATGGCGGCAAAGGGGTATCAGAGCGTGGATCTCAGCGCCTACGTCGTGGACGGGGAGCCCCGGTTTGTCGTCGTGTGGGAGAAGACGGAGACCGATCGGGAGGTGCGGCTGGAACTCTCGTCCAAGGCGTACGAGAACACCGTTCGTCCCCGGATGCGCGCCATGCAGTTTCACCCGATCGACGTGACTGGGTACGTGGTGGACGGAGAACCGCACTACGCGGGCATCTGGGAGCAGGGACAGGCAGACCGGACGGTTCGGGTTGGGCTCACGCCCCGCAACTACGAGAGCACGTTCTGGAACCTGGCCTACCGGGGCCATCGCCCGGTGCAGGTGGCCGGCTCCGCCGGTCCGGAGCACGCGCAGGTGGCCGGGATCTGGGAAGAGGCCCATCCGAACGATGGGCTCTCCGAACAGGATCTTGGCACCATCCGGAAGCGGGTTCAGTCGTTTATGGACACGTACGACGTGCCGGGGCTGTCCATTGCGATTGCCAAGAACGAGCGCCTCGTCTTCGCTCAGGGCTACGGCACCGCCATCAAGGACGACAGCGTGCGCACCGGGCCGCACCATCGGTTCCGCATCGCCAGCGTGTCGAAGCCGATTACGAGCGCAGCGATCCTGCGGCTCTGGGACAACGGTCAGCTCGACCTCGACCAAACGGTCCTGGGCCCCGACGGCCTGCTGGGGACGCGACTCGGCGACGAGCCCTACGGGCCGAACGAGAAGAAGATTACTGTCCGCCACCTGCTCAATCACACCACCGGCGGGTGGTCGAAGGACTCGGGATCGGGTATGAACCCCATGGTTCAGCACAAAGACCTCAGTCGAGAGGAATTGCTCGGATGGGTGCTCGACTCGTGGAGCCTCGACGAAGCACCGGGATCGGCGTACGCGTATTCCAACGTCGGGTACGCCCTGCTCGGACGCGTGATCGAGGCTGTCTCGGGACAACCCTACGAGGCGTACGTGAAACAGCACATGCTGCGCCCGGCTGGGATTCACAAAATGGCCATCGCCGGGAATAGCCGTGCGGCCCGTCGTTCTGATG
>CAZSBW010000215.1:0-5483 GCA_964604815.1 uncultured Salinivenus sp.
CCTCGGCGTCCCCGGCCGTGGAGAGGCTGTTGATGACGGTGCGGGCCTGGTCCTCGCTGCCCGCCGCCACCAGGTAGCGGGGCGACTCCGGAATGAAGAGCAGTGAGAGAAAAAAGAGGGACGCGGGCAGAATTTCGACCCAGTACATCCACTGCCAGGCGTCAAATCCGAGCCAGAAGACCTCCGAGGGGCTGCCCGCCGCTCCCGCAATGAAGTAGTTGCTCACGAAGGCCATGAACAGGCCGATCACGATCATGAGCTGTTGGAGCGTAGCCAGGCTCCCGCGAATGCTGGGCGGGGCAATCTCGCTGATGTAGGCCGGGGCCAGGATGCTCGCAGCGCCGACGGCCAGACCGCCGGTGATCCGAAAGAACACGAACGTCGGCGAACTGCCCGAGATGCCCGAGCCCCAGGCGCTCACGATAAACGCGAGGGCGGTGAGGATCATGACGGGCCGCCGGCCCCACTTGTCGGCCAGATTGCCGGCGAAGAAGGCCCCGGCAGCACAGCCCAGCAGCATGGACGCCACGTTGAAGCCGGTACCCACCTCGTTGGACCCAAACTCGGCCTGCAGCGCATCGACGGTGCCGTTGATGACGCCGCTGTCGAAGCCGAACAGGAAGCCCCCCAGCGCGGCGACGAGAGAGAGAAAGAGAATCTTGCCGACGTTGTCGTCCGCCAGTTCACTGAGGGTTGTCTCGGAATCCGGCTCGCTCGTTGGTTCGGCCACGGGACTGTGGGGATGAGTGAGAGGACGGGTGACGAGGCGCGGTCACGATGCGCGCAGAGAAGCGCCTCGGGCCCCAAAGCATCAGCGCTCCTCATTATGGGCGGAAACCGCCGGAAACGCAAACCGGCGCGCCGAGATCACAGGGCAATCGTATCTTGAATCGTTTCTTCTGAGGATGGATGCTCTTTTGCCGCTGATCGACGAAACTGCCCGGAATGCACGAGCGAGAGGGGGCGTGGGAGTGAGCGGATCCAGGCTGTCGAAGTCGGAAGAGATCGACCGAACCTAAGATGCAATCGCCCTGCGCCGAGATTATTGGGCGGGAAGCATCGGGAAGATGCGACGGAGTTCCTCCGTGGACGGTTGATGACCATACTCGGTCACCTCAAATGCTTCCGCGGCGTCTACCTCCTGGGCGCGCTCGGCCCCGTACCAGTCCGTGAGCGCGGCGCGCACGGCCGAATCGATGGAGGCCCGGTTGCGCACGCGCTGCCCCAGCCATTCGCGCCGGGCCGTTTGCGTCTCGGGCACCTCGTCGGAATAATCGCCCACCCAGGGCAACCACTCGTACATCTGTGACACGTGGGCGTCGAGGGCGTCGATCTTTTGGTCCATCACCGGATCGATGGGGACGGCTACGTCCGGCTCGAACGGGGTGGGCTTCGTGAAGCGATCCTCCATGTAGAGGAAGACGGGATTCGCGTCGGTCGGCTCCACGCGCGAGACGACGTTGGGCACCTGCACCATGTAGGCTGCATCCTGCACCACGCGCCCGGCATTTCTGTGGTCGGGGTGGTAATCGTACGGGCGCAGGCCGACGACGACGTCGGCGTTCCACTCTCGAATCAGGCGAATCACGTCCTTGCGCACCTCAAGGGTGGGCATGAGCTCCGCGTCGTGATAGTCGAGCACCGCGTAGGCGCTAATGCCGAGGCGGTTGGCCGCCTCCTTGGCTTCTGCCCGTCGCCGCTTGGCGAGCGCGCCGCCGCCCTGCTCGTGGTGCCCGGCATCCCCGTTGGTAAGAGACACGAACTTCACCTTGTGTCCAGCATCAGCCAGACGAGCGGCCGTGCCGCCCATCTTGTACTCGCCGTCGTCCGGGTGCGCGAAGATGGCGATGATCCGGACGGAGTCCTCAGGGATCTGTTGGGCGTGGAGGGGCGGGGCCAACAGCGGGAGGCCGAGAGCAAGCGCCAGCAGGGAACGGGGGACGGAGTGAAACATGGGGAAGAACGATTGAACATCGGTAGAAGAACGCACCGCTATGATATCGAGGCGATCCGGCAAAAGTCAACGGAGCGCGGAGAGAACTTCTCTGCTCAGTGGTTCTCCCTCTGAGTGGCAGAACAGCCCCCGAACGAACCGCCCCGATGGCCCCCGCCGACCATCGTCGGGGGCGTCGATGCCTGCTCCGAAGCGGCGTGGGGACGTGCGTCGACCGGTCGCGATCATTTGACGATTCCTTCGCAACCGTTCCGGGCCCCAGCGGATTCATCGATGAGGCAACTGTTCTCCCCGACTCCTGACATCGACTGCTCCAACGCAACATGACCTGGTGGGAGGCCCTTCTCCTCGGCCTAGTGCAAGGCCTTACCGAGTTTATTCCTGTCTCGTCCTCCGGCCACCTCGTTCTGGGCCAGCACCTGCTGGGGCTCGGCGCCGACCGGGTCGACATCACGTTCGAAGTGTTCGTGCACTTCGGCACCGTCCTGAGCATCGTCACGGTGTACGGGCGGGAGGTGGCCGACCTTCTGCGGGAAACGTGGAGGGGGCTCCGACACCCCACCGCTGTGCCGGCCCGCTACGAAGAGAACGACACCTTCCGTCTCGGCGTCTTCATCCTCATTACGCTGATCCCTACCGGCATCGTCTACGTTCTCTTCGAGGCGCAACTGGAGCAGGCCTTCGGGAGTCCTCGCTTCACGTCCGGAATGCTCCTCGTGACGGGCGTGCTCCTGCTGCTCACGCTCATTCGTCCGCAGCCCGAGGGCGCGCTCAGCCCCCTCAAATCGTTCGTCGTCGGAGTCGCTCAGTCCGCGGCTATGATTCCGGGCATCTCGCGGTCGGGCGCTACCATCTGCACGGCGCTCTACCAGAACGTGCGGCCCGAGCGAGCGGCCAACTTCTCGTTCCTCATGCTGCTTCCGGTGGTGCTGGGCGCCACGCTGCTCAAAAGTCTCGAACTGGCCGACCGGGGGCTCACGACCGACTGGGCTCCCCTGGTTATTGGGACGGTCGTTGCGTATGGGTCGGGCATCGTGGCCATCTACGTGGTCATCGACTTTGTGCGCCGAGGCAACCTGCAGTACTTTGCCTACTACTGTTTCCTCGTCGGCGGGGTCGGGCTATGGGTGCTGTGATCTGTCGGCATACAAGGGGCGCGGAGCCATTTCCAATCGGGAGAGGCGTTTTGTACGTTCAGCGCCGATGATCGCGTTGTTTTCCGACCGCCTCCCGCAGACGAGGGGGGAACCTCCATCGTATTCCAACTCAAACCACAAGAGGGACTGCCATGATGGCGTGGATGACAAATCCGGAGGCGTGGGTCGCGCTCGGGGCGCTTACGCTTCTCGAAATCGTGTTGGGGATTGACAACATCGTGTTCATCTCTATTCTGTCGAACAAGTTGCCGGCCGATCGGCAGCCCCTGGCGCGGCGTGCGGGGCTCGGGCTGGCACTGGGGGGACGCATCGTCCTGCTTCTGTCGATCAGCTGGGTCATGGGGCTCACGGCCCCTTTCTTTTCGGTGCTCGAATACACCTTTAGCGGGCGCGACCTGATCCTGTTGGTTGGGGGACTGTTTCTCATCGGCAAGGCCACAACCGAGATCCACGAAAAGCTCGAAGGCGAAGATGGAGATCCGGCGGTCTCGGCGTCGGTGAGCTTTTCCGGGGTACTCGTGCAGATCTTTCTGCTCGATCTTGTGTTCTCGCTTGACTCGGTCATTACCGCCGTGGGAATGGCCGAGGACGTGACGGTGATGATCATCGCCATTACCATCGCAATCATAATCATGATGGCGTCGGCCGGCTCCGTTGCCGACTTCATCGAGGCCCATCCCACGGTGAAGATGCTGGCGTTGAGCTTTCTCATCCTCATCGGCGTGACGCTCGTCGCCGAGGGGCTGGGCCAGCACATCCCGAAGGGCTACATCTACTCGGCGATGGCCTTCTCGCTGCTGGTGGAGATGCTCAACCTTCGCGCCGTGCGGGGGAAGGAGGAGGAAGAGACCGAGCCGGTGCACCTGCACAATCCCCGTCTGCAGCGAGCAGTGAAGCGGACGATGCAAGAGGAGTAACGAGCGGGCCGGCTACTGTTTTGTCAATCCTCATTTCGATGCGTCCCTACACATCCACGAGCACCCGATTTTCCCACGATCGTCCCACTCAAGCGTTTTGCCTCATCTGGGCGTGCACAAAGAATCACGATTGACGCAGCAATAGGAGCACCGGTAGTAATGTGTGATGGCAAGACTACCGGCCTACGCTGTCTCCCGTCTTGCGTTCAAAATGGCCAAAGTCGAGCTTAGCCGGAAGGAGAACGGCGGTCGCCCGTCGGAGGCGGAAGAGCCCAATTGCCGTGTACCAGAGTCTCCCCGTGGAACGTGACTGGAACACCGGGCGTGTGTGATATTCTGTGATCTGTCTTGATAGACCTTGCCCGCGGTCATGAAAATCGCCCTTGCTCAGATCAACCCCACCATCGGGGACCTGGACGGAAACCGGACGAAGATCCTCGACTACGCGCACCGTGCCCACGACCGAGGAGCCGACCTTGTCGTCTTTCCGGAGCTCTGTGTGACGGGCTATCCGCCGGAGGACCTACTGGAAAATCCCTTCTTCAAGGAGGCGGTACAGCACACGGTAGCCCGCATTGCCGAACAGACGCCGCCGGACCTCGGCGTGCTGATTGGCGCGCCCGTCCCCAACGACGACCAGTACGGCAAACCCCTTCACAACGCCGCGCTTCTCTTTGAGAATGGCACGCTGCGGGATCGGGTCGACAAGACACTGCTGCCCACCTACGACATCTTCGATGAGGACCGCCACTTCGAGCCCGCCGACGAACGACGCATCGTGGAGTGGCGCGGCGTGCGAATCGGGCTGCACGTCTGTGAGGACATGTGGAACGTCCACCATCCGGAGGGCTATCAGGGCGGTCGTCGCTACGAGTGCGACCCGGTGGCCGAATTGGGGGCGCAGGATCCCGATCTGTTTATCAACCTCAGCGCCTCGCCGTTCTCGATCGGCAAGCACGAGATCCGCAACGAGCTCGTGCAGCACATCTGCCGCCGCCACGAGCGCCCGTTTCTCCTCTGCAACCAGGTGGGCGCCAACACCGAAATTATCTACGACGGCGACAGCCGCATCCACACCGCCGATGGCACACAGGTTGCCTGCGCAGCGTCCTTCGAGGAGGACTTGCTGCTCTGGGATACCGGCGCCTCCCCCAACCCCTGCACAACTGACCGCGACGCGGTGGCCGACCTCCACGACGCCCTCGTCCTCGGCATCCGCGACTACTACGAGAAGACCGGCATCTTCGACAAGGCGATCATGGGACTCTCGGGCGGCATCGACTCGGCGGTCACGTGCGCCCTGGCCACCGCCGCTCTGGGCCCGGACCGCGTCGTCGGCGTCACCATGCCCTCCGAAATCTCCTCGGAAGGATCGGTCACCGATTCCGAGCAGCTCGCCGAGAACCTGGGCATCGACTTCAAGGCCATTTCCATCAAACCGGCGGTCGACGCCTT
>CAZSBW010000216.1:0-5442 GCA_964604815.1 uncultured Salinivenus sp.
GATGCACAAACAGGCCGACCCCAATGACGGTGATCGTGCCCATCCACACGAGGAGCTGGTTGTAGAGCCCGAGGTCGACGAAGGAGTGGACCGACACGTCCCCCAGGATGCCGCTGCGGGTGAGGAACGTGGAGTAGATGACCAGCAGGTAGGCGGCGATGCAGAGGAGGAGGGACGCCTTGTTGCCGGCGCTGCTCTTCTTCTGCACGAGCATCGTGTGGAAGGCTGCGATGCCCACGATCCAGGGCACGAGCGACGAGTTTTCGACGGGATCCCACGCCCAGTACCCGCCGAAGGAGAGGGTCACGTACGCCCAGTAGCCGCCCATCGTGATGGCGACGCCGAGGATGGCGACGGCGAGGAGCGTCCAGGGCAGAGCCGGGCGCACCCACTCCGTGTACTTCTTCCGCCAAAGGGCCGCCACCGCGAAGGCAAAGGGCACCACCATCGCCGAAAAGCCCACGAACAGGAACGGCGGGTGGATGGTCATCCAGAAGTTTTGGAGAAGGTCGTTGAGGCCTTGCCCGTCGGCCGGCACGAAGCCGGGATTCTGCTGAAAAATGGGGGCATCCGTGAACTTGTCGGCCAGGGACACGAACGGCGACGATCCAATCTCGACGGGGCCGAACTGCAGGCCCACGATCATCGACAGCAGGAAGAACTGGGAGAGGCCGACCACCGCCATCACGTGCCGCTCGTAGTCCCGCTGCACGTAGCCGATAAGCGCCGCGCCCACCCCGCACATCATCAGGATCCAGAGGAGGAACGACCCCTCCTGCCCCGCCCAGAAGGTGGAGAAGAGGTAGTGGAGGGGCAGGTCGTTCGAGGAGTTCTGGTAGACGTAGGCGTACTGGTACTGGTGATTGAGAATCAGATACCAGAGGAGGCCGGAAACGGCCACGACGGCCGCGCTCATCGCACCCCACGCCCAGCGCCCCGTGCGTTTCCAGACGGAGGCTTTGGGCGCGTCTCCGGCCCGGGCGGACCAGAAGAAGGCGAAGGCAGACACGCCGCACGCGACGAACGCGGCGAGCAGGAGAGCGTCCCCAATGGTTCCCAGCATGAGGACCGGTTAATTGGTGAGGAAGAACCGGATGCGTGGTAATCGGCGCCCGTTTGGCAGTTCCGGCAGTTCGGAATAGAGCTGTAACACTCACTCCGGTTTCACTGGGAATTGGGGGGACCGAATCACCCTGCCAACGGAAGGCATCGGAGCAGTACCCGGGTGTGACGCTGCAGCCGCTGACTCGGTCGGCAATTCGGCCCGGCGTGAGGGGGATCCCCAATTTAACGTTCTCCTGAACTGAGCAGGGTGAAATCTGCGATTGAATTCGGAGACTGATGGGCCTCATTCGGGAGCGTCCAGACACGTGTACGTCGCCCCGGCCAGCGTCCGCACGTTGTTGAGATCCCCATTCAGAATTTGGCCATCTCCGACAGGTCATCCGCCAGTTCCGTCGAAAGGATCCCGTGTCGGGCGAGGCGCGGAAAGTGCTCCGAATCATCGTCGGGGCGCCCCAATCAAACGTCACACAGATTTCCTGGAGCGACGAAGGGAGTGTTTTCGGGACTGGAAAGTCGGATTCAAGCAGTGTTTTTGAGAAAAACCGTTGACGCGACTGCCATAACCCTTCGTGACTGAAATGAACGAGCACCGAGATTGTGCATAAAAATTGTACGTCTTCACTCACCGTCCCGGACTCGCCATGTCGCTGGCTAAGCATTCCCGTATGCTTGCTCTTTGCCTCGTTTTGGGAGTCTGGTTCACCCAGGGAGCCTGGTTCGCTCAGGGAACCGGGCTCGTTCAGGAAGCCTCCCTTGGCGTTGCCGAGACGGCTGCCCCCTCCGATTTTGAGCGGGGGCGTTCCGCCTACGAACGGGGCGCGTACCAGGAGGCCCGTTCGCATCTCCGCAGCGCCTTTACGGAGAACCCCGCCCACGTCAGTGAAAAGTGGGGATCGGTTGCGTACTGGCTCGGCAAGACGTACGAGGCGTGTGGGCAGCCCGACTCTATGCGGTGGGCCTGGAAGCGGGGAACGACTGCCCTGAAAGAAAACGATCGGTTCGAGGCCCGTCTCTTCGATGCCCGCCTGCGGGCGCAATGGTCGGACCGCAGCAAGCGGACCGAAACGGTAGAGGCGTACCTGGCGCTTCTCTCCCATGCGGGACCGAGTCTCAATGACCGTGCGCGCCCGGTCCTGCACCGTCACGTGGCCCAACTTCTGCCGGTGCTGCCGGACTCGAAAGAGAAGCACGTGCTTCGTCGGTCCACCGATTCAATGGACGGGGTGCAACTGAAGAAGGACGCCGGAACGTGGCTCGTGTCGTGGTGGCGCAGCAAGGACCCGCTCCCGGCCACCACCGCGAACGAGCGAGTGGAAGAACATCTCAGACGGGTGCGCTACGCGACCGACCACTTTTTTCAGGAGACCGCCCCGGCCAATTTTGATGCTCGCGGCACCCTGCACGTGCGCTACGGGGCTCCCTCCAAGACCCACACCATTCCCTTCAGGGATCTCGATTTTCTGCGAGAGGTCGTAAATCTTGGCGTTGGGGTGTCGCCGTCGGACTTTCCCGACAACGTGATCTGGCAGTATTCCCACGTTGGGGAGAAAGGAAAATACCTCTTTGTCGAAGGGGAGGACGGGTACCGGCTGGGGGAGGCGATGGATCTGCTCCCGGAGAAGCTCAAGCGCCGCTATAGCGCAGGGAATCGGAGCCAAAACCGGGCGTACTCGTCCCTGGTCGCCATGCGGTACATTTTCGAGCACCTCGCGATGCACTACCGGGATCCGGCAAATGTTTATCCCAAGGTGGTGGAGTATTTCAACATGCAGCGGGCACAAAAGAACAGCGTGTTGCAGGGAGGGACGTCGGAGATCGGGAAGGGGGTGGGGTCTCGTGAGGTGTACCAGGGGCCCGGTACTTCTGCGCCCGGTGACGTTGCCAACCGGAACCTTCGGAAGGCGGAGAGGGGAGAAGAAACGTTCGTTCAGAAGCGCGAGAAAGAAATGCCCCGGTCGCACTCGTCGGTGGCTACTGCCGATTCGATGCTTCCTGTTCAGGTGCGGCCCGTTCGTTATCTGACGGACGACGGGGCAACGCGGGTCGAGCTCCTTTGGGGCAATCTGTTTTCGAATACCGAAACCCCCGAGGGCCTTCACCAGGTCAAATCGTCGCTGGTCGCGTATGGGAAGGCGTACGACCGCCGCAACGAAAAGACCAATCAATATCGGTTTTCGGTGGGGGCGGACGAGTCGGACGTTCCGCTCCGCACCATGAGCACGTCCACGACGGTGGACGAAGACCTGTACCATCTTGCGATGCAGTGGAACCGGTATGACGTCCGAAAGCGGGGAGGAACGGTTCAGGTTGCGGAGCAGACGGGCAAACAGGCGATCCGATTTGATAGTCTTCAGGCCCTCTCGGCGGACCCCGGCCAGCTTGAGATGAGTGATCTTCGGCCCATGAGATTGACGTCGCCTCCCGCCGAGGTCCAGGGGCGCCTCACGGAAGCGGCTGCCCCCTATCCGTTTCGTCCAGTGTCCGCTAAGGAGCCGCTCCTGTTGGATTTTGAGGTCTACCACCTGACGCACGAACGCAACGACCGGACGCGCTACACGGTCGAGTACGAAGTCGTCCGGCAGACTGAACAAGATGTGCTTTTTGGCCTCTTTCAGCGAGACTCCGAGACCCGGACGGCGACGACGAGCACGTACACAGGCACGAGCCGCAACACCTCTGAGTACGTCCTGCTCGAGTGGACGAACGAGCTTCCCGAAAAGCCCCAACCGACCACGGTAACGGTACGGGTCACTGATGAGGTGACCGGCCAAGAAGTCCAGCGCAGCCTCGACTTCCGATTGCTGCCCCCAGATACGACCGCGGTGGAAACGGTACGGGCAACCTCGGGGGGATGACGACACGGATTGGCTTTTACCGGAGACAAGCCCTCCCGTTTTTACTGGTCCGTGCACGGGTAGTTAAACAATATTCTCCGTGCGGGGAAGGAGATCTCGGATCTCCAAGACCGTGTTATGTTATCAGCGGAGATCGTCTTTAAGAACCCATTCACGTATCAGTAGTGCCCGGCGCCGTCTCTCCTGGTCCTGGCACAGGTCCCCTCCGAGCGTCCTCGGATATTCCCCAATGCTTCAGGGAAGGTGCCCCTCTCACGAGGGAAAATCAACATACCAGCTTCTCAACGGACAAATCGGGTCGAGACCGCAGCCCCCTCGCCATGCCCCCGAACGGCCGTTGGACGAGCCTTCACCATCGACGATGGCGATTTCAAGACAATGACAGACCCGGATGCGTCCTTCTTCGAGCGCGTTTGGGCCGTCGTGGGAAAGATCCCCCCGGGCCGCGTCACCACCTACGGCGACATCGCCGAGTACCTCGGCCGGCGGGGGGCTGCCCGGACGGTCGGCTGGGCCCTCAACGAGGCCGTTGGGACGGACGTGCCGTGTCACCGCGTGGTGAACCGCAACGGCGTCCTCACGGGCAAGCGCCACTTCGAGACGCCCCACGTAATGGAGGAGCGCCTCCGCAGCGAGGGCGTGACGTTTACCGACGACGGTCGCGTGGCCCTTGACGCACACCGATGGGTGCCCCGGGACGAGTTGTAAGCCGTGGGTCGTTTCTCGCGCGCAAGTTCTCGTCTCACGCCGCCTCCGCCTCCCGCGACAGGTCCTCCAGGGTGCGTCCCTTCGTTTCCTGCACGAACGCGCGGACGAAGAAGAAGGCCACGACGCCGAACGCGGCGTAGATGCCGTAGGAGAAGCCGAGCCCAATGGCGTCCAGCAGAATGGGGAAGGTCATCGTAATGGTGAAGTTGGAGAGCCACTGCACCAGCCCGGCCAGCGAGAGGGCCGCGCCGCGGAACCGGTTCGGGAACATTTCGCCGAGCATAACCCACATCACCGGCCCCCACGAGAAGGCGAAGAAGGCGACGTAGGTGTTGGCGGCGATCAGGGAGGCCCAGCCCATGGTTGCGCTCAGCTGTAGGTCCCCGGTCTCCGCCACAGGCGCGGTCCCGAAGGCGTAGGCCATGACGCCGAGCATGACGGCCTGGCCGAGGGCCCCGATCAGGAGCAGGGGCTTCCGGCCCACCCGGTCGATGAGCGAAATGGCGACGAACGTAAAGGCGACGTTGACGGAGCCGGTCACCACGTTGTTGAGCAGAGAGATCGACTCGGTGAATCCAGCGGCTTTCCACAGGGTGGTGCCGTAGTAGAAGACGACGTTGATTCCGGTAAACTGCTGAAGGGTGGCGAGGCCGATCCCGACCCACACGAGTGGATGCACCCGCCACGTGTGATTCTGAAAGATGTCCGAGAGGCTCGGGCGGCCCTCTCGGAGGGTCGAGCGGATGTCCGCGATTTTTTCCTCGGCGTCCCCGGCCGTGGAGAGGCTGTTGATGACGGTGCGGGCCTGGTCCTC
>CAZSBW010000217.1:0-5440 GCA_964604815.1 uncultured Salinivenus sp.
GAATGACTTGTGTCGAAAGATTGAAGTGTCATGTGAGTTTTGTCGTGTACAGAGGCCGTTGCTCGGTTTTGATGGAACGTGAACGAGCGGCCCGTATCGGCGAAGGCCTAGCTGGTCGGCGCCTACGTGATCCGCCTGGAGGGCAAGAGGGGCACCTCTTCGAGGGGCCGACGGGGGTTCTGTAGCGTCCGGTTTGCGGATCGGCAGGAGGCAGTGCCCTCGGTGGTTGGTTTTGTCTCAGAAGCTGTTTGGCGGATTGTCTGAGGCCTGCGACTTCGTGGATCTCGTGCAAAATGGCTTCTGCATTCCCCTGGTAGCGCCGCTACAAGGGGTCATTTGAGCGCCATTTTGCAGCGTCGCCCACTGTGTCTCGGCTTCTCATCCATCCACCAAACAGCTTCTCAGAGGTTGAGGTTGAGCAGGGGAAGAAGTTTGGCCCAGACGGGGTTGTTGCGGGCGAAGTTTACGAGACCAATTTGCGCGCCGTGCAGCTCTCGCGTGTAGTTGTAGAGCCCAATTGTAACGCCTCGTTGCATGCCCCGAATATCGTTGTAGGCGGACACGGATAGGCCCCGGAGAGCGCCGTCAGCAACACGCGAATATCCACCGGCGATCGCGAGGCCCGTCACGGTCCTGCTTCCAACGCCGAGGCCACTTACGGCGACCCCGGTTATCGACTGGCCTGCCCCTACGCCAGCCCCGCCGACGCCGATGCCGCTGAGCTGGCTGCCGGCTCCCACTCCCCCCACCGAGAGCGCGATGCCGTTCACGGCGTCGCCCGCGCCGGCCCCCAGCCCCCCGACGAAAAGGCCGGTTGCCCGGTCACCGGCCCCGGCCCCGAGCCCGCCGACCAGGATGCCGGTTGCGCTGCCGCCGGCTCCAGCGGCAGCTCCGCCCAGGAGAAGGCCCTCGACGCTTTCCCCAGCGCCCGCACCGAGGAGGCTCAGCAGGACTCCATTCGCCTCCTCGCCGGCGCCAGCGCCGAGCCCGCCAATCAATATGCCGTTCGTCGTTCCCCCGGCGCCCGCGCCCAGCCCCCCAACGAGAAGCCCATTGGCGTTTTCGCCAGCGCCCGCCCCGAGCCCCCCGATCAGAATTCCGTTCACGTGTTCCCCGGCCCCAGTACCCAGTCCGCCCACGGCAATGCCACTGAGGCGCTGGCCGCTGCCGAGGCCCACTGGGGCAAAGAAAAGCCCGCCCATTGCCGTTTGAGCCGAGAGTCCCGCGCCGACCCCCACACCCCGAAGTCGATCGCCGCCCGTCAAGGGGAGCCCCAGGGCGATTCCGTCTACGGTGCCCCCGGCGTCGTCATAGGGCGCCCAGAGGGTAGCATTGACGCCCGTGACGCGTCGGAGACGACGATCCCGGTAGTTTAGACGGATGCCCGTCGTCCGTTCCGAGTCCCCGATGCTGAGACCCACCTGCTCTACCGTGAGGTTCAGGGCCGTTCCGTTTGTGGAGGCGGCCGCTTGGGCGTAAAGCGGAGTCGGGGCGCCGAGCGTGGCGAGGAGCATCCACAGAGCCGCAATCGTGAACGAGAGAGAACGCATTGCTGGGAATCTGGTTGTCGCAGAAGAGACGAGAATGAAGAGCACCGATGTACGACCGCGACGCCAGATACGTTACAACTGAGGCCGGCGCGTTATGAAAGTGATATGGCTGTACGCCGACTGCGACAATGGAAACAAAGAATGAGGTCTGCAATATGGAGAGTGTGATTGACTTTATCCCGCGATCAAATCGGTCAGACATATTGAGCCTGACGGGTTGGTTGCGGCGTCGTGCTACATCAAAAAGTGCCGGAATTCCGGTGGAGGTACTCTCTTCCGTACTGTTTTGAGTGTTCTTTTTTCTGAGTTGGATTCTCGGTTCAGGCACAATCTCGCGATGCGCGGGTTCTGGATCTGCGTGGGACGAGGGGGGCTCCTGCTATGAATGGACACGTGCTCGTTTTGAATCAGGACTACAGTGCGCTGACGGTCTGCAACGTGCAGCGGGCGGTGCTGCTCATGCACTTGCAAAAGGTGCATCTCGTAGAGGCGGTAGACGGAGAGTACGTCCGCTCGCCCAGCACCCGGCTTCCCTGGCCCAGCATCGTGCGCCTCAAGACCTACGCGCAGGTGCCCTACAAGCGGGTCATGCTGTCTCGCAAGAATGTTTTGAAGCGGGACCAGAATACCTGTCAGTACTGTGGACGGGAAGGAAACTTGACCATTGACCACGTCGTGCCGAAGTCGCGCGGGGGGCGCGACACGTGGGAAAATCTGGTGGCGGCCTGCGTGTCTTGCAATAACCGGAAGGGAGACCGGACGCCCGAAGAAGCAGGAATGGAACTGGCGCGCCAGCCTTTCCGGCCCAGCTACGTCATGTTTCTCCGTGACTTCGCCGGCACCATCGACGAAGACTGGAGGCCGTACCTCTTTCTGTCGTAAGTGGGGGGGAGTCGCTCCGGACGGAGGACTGTCCTACGAGAACGCACCTGCTGAGGCGTGACTCGCGCATCACGACTCGTGAGCCGCCATGTCCCCGTGAAGGATTTTGGTTTATGCGAATCAGGAGTTGAATCGAAACAGCCAATTCGGTTGTCTTTACGTCCCGAAAAATTCCCAACTCCGTCATCCCGCACAAGGGAAGCGTGGCTTCCCAGATGCGGGATCTTTTTGACGAGAGCAATCGCCAATATTCGAAAAGATCCTGATCCCGAAAGCATTCGGGAGACGTGCCAAGAGTGGAATTTTTCGGGACGCTGCAGAAAGAAGGCTCAACCCCTGATTCGCATGGTTTGTGCACCAGAATTGGAAGCCCGGGAGAATCCCATTCGTCCCCGACGTGATCGACCTGTGGGTTCTTTCATTTCACGGATAATCCCCGTTGCAACCCGATCACTGGACCGGATCACACGTTCCACTTGTTCAGATTGCTTCCAATAATTCCTCCGGTCGCTCGTGAGTGGTTCTCTGCTTCGATGGGTTGCGCAGGTGGCGTGGCTTGTTCCCGTTCTCTTCTTCGGTCTAGCTCTGCATCAGGGGAAAGTCGTCTATGACCTGGATGCGACCCATGCGGAGGGCGTCTCGACCACAGCCGACGTGATGGAGATGCAAAAGGGCAATCGATCAGACATCACGTACGATTACGTGAGTCTTCGCGTCGACGTGCCCGATGGCGGTACGCTCACGCGGGAAAAACTGTCGCTCCCGCACGGCATCATTCCTCCGCTTTTAGAGCGGGATACCCTGAAGGTTCGTTTGAAGGAAGCAGCAAGCATTCCCATTGTGATCACCGAACCGATTGGGTCCACACCGGTCGTAGAGACGCAGATGCGCATCGCCGGAATGAATGCCATCATGAGTCTCGCGGCCGCACTATTGTTCGGAATTGGGGTCTGGTTTTGGAACCGAACCCTGCGCCGCGAGGGGGACCCTGCTGATCGGGGCGTCAGGGAACCCGATCCCGATCACCCTGCCCGGGAGGTCGTCCGGTCCTGATGCAGTCCCCCGCGGTCTCGGTGGAGGACCGCTTCCGTCCGAGCACATTCTTTCGGTGGAATCGTGCCGTCCGGGTTGTGGAGGCGGTGGTTTCCGCGAAGCCGCTCCGGTTCGAGCGGGGGCACCCCCGGGCTTTTTCATTTTCATCTCGGATTCCAGGGCGGGAATTGAAAGACTCGTCTGCGGAGGGGACCTTGATTGATCCGAGGACAGTCGAGACTTTCCCGCACCTACGTGGCTCTTCATAGTTCTGGCCTGCTGATGTCTCACGTTTGCCGTTCGTTCCCGATCGTTGCTCTCATTGGTCTGTTGATTCTGGGGGGATGTAGAACCTACGGAAACGAGAAGTACGAGACCGGACCGAAGACGTACGAGGCGCTCCAAAAGACCATGACGCAGTTGGAACAGGAGCTGGGGCGCGCTCAATCGGACCTGCAGCGGCTGGAGTCGGCCGCGAAGGCGCATCCGGAGCTGCAACCTATGGCCGAGCGCTACCGGTCGTACGTGGCGTCCCACGAGGCGGCCCTCGAGGGGCACCGCGAGCAGGCCGAACGGCTGTCGACCGGCTCGGCGTACCGCACCCTTCATCGTGCGTATGGCGCCCTCGTGACGGATCAGCGTCTCCTCCGGAAACAGTATCAGCGGACGACGCAGGAGGTGTGGGCCACTGTGCGTGACACCGCCATTCCACGAAAGCCGACCCGTGACCGGAGTCGCTACGTGAACACGCCAGTGAACTTCCCCCGGGTCCGGGACAGGAAGCAGGGGGCCACTATGGCCGAGGCGCTGCGTGCGCTGGAGGGCACGCCCGGCTTGCAGCGAGAAGAGCAGCCGGCGAATTCGGGGGAGTGACGGCCCGGTCAGCGCGTGGGGCCCGTTTGAGGGGGATCCTGTATCGATGAACCGAGTGGGCCGTTTGTGATGGATGTCTGGATGACGATCCGTGTGGCTGCCGTCCTGGTTCTCTCACCGTTTCTCTGCGTCTTCGCGGCACCCGCCCAGGAGGGCACCATTCGGGGACAGGTGTCCAGTGCCGAGACGGGTGATCCTGTGTCGCGGGCCAACGTTGTGCTCCGCAGCGAGGGCGACTCTGCGGGCGCAAGCACGGGCACGGCGGGTGTCTTTCAAATCACGGTGGCGCCGGGGGAGTACCGTCTTGAGGGGTCGGCAGTTGGCTACCGGACCCGCGAGCGTTCGGTGGAGATTCCGGCCGGAGAGACGATCCGGGTTTCGATTGCGCTCGTGCCGGAGTCCTATTCCCTTAACGAAATTGTAGTACAGGACCGGCGGGGAACCTCTACCCAGTCCACGTCAACAGTTCAGCGAATCGAGCCCCAGGCCATCGAGCAGCAGGATGCGGCCGACGTGTCGGAGCTCGCGTCGCTGGTGCCCGCCACTCACGTCCAGACCAACTCGCGGGGCCAGACCATCCTGTATTTTCGAAACGCGGGCGACCGGCAGGTGGGGCAGTTCTTTGACGGGGCGCTCCTCAACATCCCGTGGGACAATCGGGTCGACATCAGTCTCATTCCCGCGAGCGTGGTAGGGGAAATGACGGTGACGAAGGGGGTGTCGTCCGTGCAATACGGGGCCAACGTCCTCGGGGGCGCCATCAACTTTCGGTCTCGCACCCTCGACGAACCGGGTCGCACGACAGAGGTGAAGGGCGCTCTCGGTACGGCCGAGCAGCGCCGTGCCGCCGTGACCCACCTGGGCCGGACCGACCGCTGGGACTACGCGGCTGCCGTGCAGTACTCGGCGCGGGGCAATCAGCCGTTGCCGGAGGACGCAAACCTCAAGCACAACCAGCCGCTTTCCGACCGTCGCGTCAACACCGACCGGCAACTTGTGAGCAGCTTTGGACGGGCAAGCTACCGCTTCGAGAATGGCGGACAGATGGGTGTCTCTCTCCTTCACGTAGACGCCGAGCAGGGGGTGGCGCCGGAGGGCAACGA
>CAZSBW010000218.1:0-5436 GCA_964604815.1 uncultured Salinivenus sp.
TCCTCCTGCCACGCCCACACGGCTTCCACAACCCACCACGCCAGCAGCATCATCAACACGCTGTAGGTAATCTGCGGGTGTTTGGCGCGCAGCTCTGCCGCCAGCGCCACCGAAAATAGCAATCCGCTGATTAGAGACGGATTACGAAGAGCATAAACGAACGCTAGGACCACGTACGGGGCGTAACAGAGGGCGATGAACTTGGTGTTGTGTCCCGCACTTAGTATGACCGGAATGTAGGTCGTAAACCCGAAGACCAGCGCCGATAAGAGGCCCGACAAGTGATTTCGAGTCAGGTAGAAGAGCAGCAGGTACATCCCCAGCAGTAAGAAGAAAAGGTGCGACACCGGCCAGGCAAAAGAGCGGGCCTTGTCCGCCAGGTCGTCGATCTGGACGACGTTCTGCTTGTAATTCATCATGAATGCAGGCATCCCGCTGTAGACGTTCGGGTTCCACAAGGCCCGCTCGCCGGTCTCCTCGTAATGTTCGATCAGCGCGTTGACTTTGGCCTGCCAGCCGACCTTGTCGCTGCTGTGGATGGCCTTGTTCCCAAAAATCATCGGGGAGTAGAACGAGAGGGCAATCACCAGCATCAGCGCCAGGCACGTGCCGTGACGGGCCGTGGGCGAAAGCCGAGACCAGAAGGTGTCTGCCTTCCGGAGACGAGATCTCGTGCGCGGCTCGGAGGTCGACATGTCGAGGAAACTCAATGGCATTCACCACGAAGGCGACGGGACGAGACTTGCCCGTCGATTCCGAATCGCTCGAAACGGCCCGCTATTTTCGCTGTTCCACCCGAGACGCTGTGCAACGCGCCCGTTTCGTCCTACTGCGCTCGGTCGTTCTGACCCTCATGAGCCGCGTCAATCTGTTTATCATCGGTGTCAACAAGGCCGGCACCAGCTGGCTGTACTACTTCCTGGACCAGCATCCCGACGTATTCACGTCCGAGATGAAGGAACTCTACTACTTCAGCGACGAGCGGGCTGGGCCTCCCGACCTCGACGCGTACCACGACCACTTCCCCTTCGACAAAAACTACCAGTACTACGGCGAGGCCACGCCGATGTACTACCGGCACGAGGCGACAGCGGACGCCATTCACGCCTACAATCCGGATGCAAAGGTGCTCGCCATCGTCCGCGATCCCATCCAACGCTTGCTCTCCCAGTACCGCTACCACAAGCAACTGGGCATCCTCGACGAAGATACGACCGCTGAGGAGGCCCTCGACGGCCGGGACCCGAAACTTCTCAACGACAGCCACTACGAACGCTCGCTCCCGGCTTTTGCCGACCGCTTCGGTTCTCACCAGTTCAAGATCGTGAGCCTGGAGGCCGGACGCGACGCCCCTGAGCGCACCTGGAACGACCTCCTCACATTCCTCGACCTGTCGCCCGTGTCCTGCCCCGACCCCGATTCCGAGCCCGAAAACCCGACCGGCAGTGCCGCTTTCCGTCGCGTCTACCGGCTCACCGCCCGGCCCATTCAGGCCTACGCGCCCTCGGTGTACCAGTGGATGCTTCAAAGTTCGTTCGTCCGAAACGTCAAGCTCGGCCTCATCCGCCTCCTCGGCACCGCCGATCCGGATACACTGACCGACGAGCAGAAAGCCCGCCTCCGCGACGAATTCGCTCCGACCTACGAGTACCTTCAGAATGAGGGCTTCGACGTGTACGCCCAACCAACCTGACCCGAGCGGCCGCTATGGGGACGGTGGCCGGAAGATCCAATCCCCCTCCGTCGGGGCGTCGGGAGACTCAATCTCAACAAGGGAGGCGTCCTGCACGAAATACGCCCGATACCCGAGGTCCTCCATCATCTGGTAGATCGGGGGCCGGTTGTCGTCGGCCACCTCTACCTGCACGACGGGCCGGTGCTCTCGCAAGAGCTCCGTCATCGCCGGCAATACCGCCCCCTCGTGCCCCTCCACGTCGCACTTCACGTAGTCGAGCCGAGGCAGATCGCCGAACAGCGCCTCCGGCGGACGTACCTCCGCTTCGAAACTCGCCTCTTCATCGGACGACACGATCCGCGTCATGCCATGGCGATAGGGGGCCGCTGACTCGGGCACACCCATCTGCACCGTGGCCGGCTCGCTCCCCAGCGCGTAGGGCACCACCTCCACCTGCGAAAACGACCGCGCATTCCGGCGCAAAATGTCGCGAAAAAGCGGCACCGGCTCCACACTGTAAACACGGCCCTCCGCCCCCACCCACTCGGCAAACAGCACCGTATAGTAGCCCAGGTTGGCGCCAATGTCGATGATCGTATCGCCCGGCTCCACAAAGCGACGGACGTAGTAGTGACAGGCATACTCCGGATCGTCGCGCAAGAGCCCCGTCCGGTAGGCCAGAAAAAAGAGCTGACTGACGAGATACAGGTACCACCGGCGCCCCAGCACCCGATACAGCAACGCCTTAATCCGACTGGCCATAACCATTTCCCGCTCGACGAGCATAACGCCTCAAGAAACGAAAAGGGACATGCCACACAGAGACAGCGCGTCTCTCAACTCATGACTCATAACGCATGACTTCTCTACCCAAAAACAGGGCATTTCCTGGATGCCCGACCACCGCGACCGACCGGGGCCCCCCACGAATCAGTCGATGACCTGCGGAACCTGGAAGTACGCCCCGTCGGTCTCCGGCGCCGGTTCGAGGGCCTGCTCCCGATCGATCCGAGACTCGACCTCGTCGTCCCGAAAGACATTCGTCACGTCGAGGACGTGAGACATGGGCGGGACCCCGGAAGTGTCGAGCTCATCGAGCTTGTCGACGTAGTCGAGGATCTGACTCATCTCTTCGGCCATGCGCTTTTCCTCCTCGTCGGAGAACTCAAGGCGGGCGAGCTGGGCAACGTGGCGAACGTCCTCACGAGAAAGAGCCATGGGGAAGCGGAAGTCAATCTATTCTGAAAAGGGATGCGTCGGGCAAGCGAATGTCGCTACGAATGCCGCTCGTCCGGGTTTCTCGGACACCCACCGCTCTCGTCCCCAATTTTCAATCTTCCAATCTTCTACTCCCTGCCTCGAATAGGATCTCCACACAGGCAAATCGCGCAGAAACCGGCCGACCTACGTCAATCAGATACGGACTGCGCCCGCACCTCCCGCAGCATGTGAACGAGGGTCGTGGCGGCGTGAAGCCCGCTTTCGGGCCGAGGCTCTACGTAGACTTCCATACTGACGGGACCGCGAAAATTTTGGGCATGTAGCAGCTCAAACTGCTCGCGCCATCCCACCTCCCCTTCCCCGATCAGCTCGTCCGTCCACTGCCCGTCCTCCGTCACCACCCCGTCGCTGCAGCGCACGAGTGTGACGAAGCCGGTGAGCGCGGTGAGGCCGTCCATGGGATGCTCGCCCGCACGGAGGGCTCCCGCCGGATTCCAGGCGGCTCGCACGTGCGAGTGATCCACCTGCGCGAGCACGTCGGCCAGCGCCGCGCCCGTGGGACACGCCGTCTCCGGCCCGTTCCGCACGGCCAGCAACACGCCGTACTCTTCGGCCGTCTCGCCGGCCTGCCGGAGCGGATCGACGATCGCCCCCATCGACACGCCCGGCTCGGCGGCAAACGGAGAAATCGTGACCCGAGGGCACTCGACCCGATTACAGAGCTTGAGCGTGTCCTCGAACTGGAGCAAGTCGTTCATCCAGGCCGCCCGGTCACTCACCGGCCCTTCGAACATGCTCGGCGCCACACTGCCCAGCAGCAGGTCCGTCCCCTCCAGCCGCTCGCGGATTTGCCGCTCGTTGACGAACGGCACGCGGTCCTCCGGTCCGCCCACCGTGCGGAGCTCCAGCCCGTGCAGGCCCCAGAGATGGGTGTAGTGCACGGCCCGCTTCAGGTCGCTCGTCACCGTGTCGGTCAGCCAGATGGGAATCATGGAGGCAACGGACGATGAGATAATGTGCTGACAAGTCAGGACTTACGCAAATTCTCGATAGCAGGTCATCCCGCACCCTGATGCGGGATCTCAATGGGGCTGGCAGCCCTGTTCTGGGAGATTCCGGATCGAGTCCGGAATGACTTGCCAGTAATTTGCGTAAGTCCTGAAGTATCTACCGGTCGCGTCCCCACGTGATGCACGTGCGGCGTGCAAATCGTACCAAGCTCAGGTGACCGAAACCTCCCCCGTTACGCTTCATTGCTTCCACACTCGCCTCTACCACTTCTTACCAACGACGCGATGCTCCTCAAAGACGCACGCCAGGCCGTAAAGCGCCTGCAGGAAGGCGGCGTTCCGGAAGAGCAGGCAAACGCAATTGTGGACCTGTTCGTCGACGCAGACGAGCAGATCGCCACTCAGCAAGGCCTCAACGATCTCGACGCGAAGATTGACGGAGTCGAACAGCGGCTCAGCGCAAGAATCGACGAGGTGGAGCAGCGGCTCGACGCGAAGATTGACGGAGAGATCCAGCGGCTCAGTCAGCAAATGGAGGTTCAGGAAGAGCGACTGACGCGCAAAATTCAAAATACAGAAACGCGCCTCCTTCGTTGGACCGTCGGCCTGTTTACTGCCTTGGCCGCACTACTCACGATCTTTGAGTTCGTTCTGTAAATTTTCCGGCGGCTCGTTGGCTCGGCGACACGCTCACGTGACAGCTCGTATGTCCCCGTCCTCCTCCACAAATGCCCGCGCTCCCGTCACCTACGACGACGTGGCCGCCGCCGCCCGGCGCCTGGAGGGAATCGTGCACCGCACCCCCGTCATGACCTCCCGCACGGTCGACGAGCGCGTCAACGCGGAGGTGTTCTTCAAGTGCGAGAATTTCCAGCGCACCGGCGCCTTCAAGCTGCGCGGCGGGTACAACGCAATTTCGCAGCTGTCGGACGACGAGAAGGAGCGGGGCGTCATCACCTACTCGTCCGGCAATCACGCGCAGGCCATCGCGCTGGGCGGTCGGCTGCAGGGGGTCGACGCGGTCATCGTGATGCCGGACACTGCCCCCCAGGTTAAGCTCGACGCCACGCGCGACTATGGGGCTGAGATCGTGACGTACGACCCAAACACGACAGTCCGAGAGGAGCTGGGGCGCGAGATTGCCGAGGAGCGCGGGCTCACACTGATCCCGCCCTACGACCATCCGGACGTAGTAGCGGGGCAGGGGACGGCGGGCGACGAGCTGTTCGACGAGGTCGGCGACCTGGACGCGATCCTCGTGTGCTGCGGGGGCGGGGGCCTCCTCTCCGGCTGCGCCCTGGCGGCCCGCCACCATGCCCCGAACTGTACGGTGATCGGCGTGGAGCCCGACGCGGGCGACGACGCCACCCGCTCGTTTCATTCAGGCGAGCTCAAGACCGTCGAGAATCCCGACACGGTGGCCGACGGGGCGCGCACGCCCTATCTCGGCGAGATCACCTTCCCGCTCGTCCTCGAACACGCCGACGACATGGTCACCGTCTCCGACGCGGCCCTCGTCCGCGCCATGCA
>CAZSBW010000219.1:0-5408 GCA_964604815.1 uncultured Salinivenus sp.
CCATCGTGGGGCGGCATCCATTCCCCGGGCCGGGCCTGGCCATCCGCATCCTGGGTCCGGTGACGCCGGAGCGGCTGGCCCTTCTCCGCGAGGCCGACGCCATCTTTATCGAAGAGCTTCGCGACAACGACCTTTACGACGAGGTGTGGCAGGCCTTTGCCGTGCTGCTGCCGGTGCAGAGCGTGGGCGTGATGGGCGATGAACGTACCTACGAGAACGTCTGCGCCCTGCGCGCCGTGACGAGCGTGGACGGCATGACGGCCGACTGGGCCCACCTGCCCCACGACTTTCTCGGGCACGTGTCCAACCGCATCGTCAACGAGGTGCAGGGCATCAATCGGACGGTGTACGACGTGAGCTCCAAGCCCCCGGCCACCATCGAGTGGGAGTGATTGCGGGTGTGCCTGTGTGCGTAGACGCTGCTTTTCTCCTTCGTGCTGCTCTTTCCATTGGTCCCGCTCCCCGAGGAGACAAGCGTTTTGTTCATCCCGGCGGGCGAGCGCCCAGTTCCCTGCACGACAAACTCATAGATGCACATCGTGACGCTTCTTGTTTCCATGACGGATCGCGTGCCGACGGTGGCACGGCTTCTTTTGGTCGGGGGACTTCTCTTCGCGACGGGGATTGTGGGGGTGTCTACGACGATTGCACAGGTTCGAGACACGATCCCCCGCAACTCGGACGCAGAACTGATGTTTGATCAGGGCCTTGCTGCCTTTGAGCAGGGCGACTACGGAAAAGCCGCCGAGCGCTTTCGACTCGTCAACGACTACGCGCTTAACCGCAAGACCACCGCCGCCCTCGTGATGCAGGGCAAGGCCTTCCTCCGGCTCGGGCAGTATCAGAACGCCATCGACGCACTTGAGACCCTCCTCGACCAGTATCCGGAGACCTCGTATAGGGACGAGGCCGAGCGTATTCTCAAATCGACTCGCAAACGGATGAAGAGGAGCGGGACGCGGATTGACACGCTCCACGTCGGTATTGCACTGCCGTTATCGGAGAAGACCGTTGCGCTGACCCAGGCGATGTTCAGCGGCATTCGACTCGCCGTCGATGAGCACAACGGCCTTCAGCGGCGGTATGTCCCTCCGCCCGGGCTTCAGTCCGATTCGTTCGAGGTGGCCGCGACGGCCGAGGTGTACAGCGACAGTCTGGCTGAGGCCGAAGGGAAAACGACCGTCACGACGGCGACCGATACCGTCCACGTCGATTCCCTGCAGGTTGTCACCGAACAGACCGAACGACCGGACTGGATCGCCAGAATGCACTTCCGGCAGACGGACGGCACGCCGGAGGGAGCCCGCGCGGCCGTCGACTCGCTCGTCCAATTCGACGACGTAGACGTCATTCTCGGCCCGCTCACCAGCCGAACCGCTCGGGCCGCCGGCGAGGTTGCGGAAGAGGGCCGCACGCTCTTTGTCGCCCCCCTCGCCACCGAGGAGAGTGTGTCTGCGGGGCGGGACTACGTCTTTCAGACCAATCCCACAATCTCCCAACGTGGACGCATCATGGCTCGCTTCACGGGGGAGGGACTCCTTACCGAAAGCGTTTCGATCATCTACGAACATAATGCGTCGTACGCAGAACGCATGGCGGAAGGATATCGCGAAGAGGCGAAGAACCAGGGACTTGCATTGCCATTCACCCTGCGCCTCGACTCCCCGCGGAATTGGTCGCGGCTTCCCGAAGTCATCGAGGAGGACTCGACGATTACTGACTCCCTGTTTGCCGAAACCGACGCCTTTTATCTCCCCGTGACCGGGAGCAACGCCTCCGGTAAGATTCAGGACGTCTTGACTGGTTTTGAACGGCTAAATACGAGTGCACGCATTCTGGGAAATTCGAACTGGCACGATTTGACCGTCGTGAAAGACGCCAGCAAGTTTACGACCACCTATGCAACCGACTTCAACGTTCAACGAAAGCGGCCCGCGGTGCAGCGCTTCATTCGCCGCTACCGGTTGCTAACAGGAAAACCGCCAGATGCGCTCTCGTCGCCGCGCAAGCAGCGATTGGCCTACACCGGATACGACGTGATGCATTTTCTGCTGACCTCCCTCACCCCCACTGCCACTGCTCCGAAGCCGTCCGATCTGCGGGCGCCGTCCCCCTACGAAGGGCTCGGAATGCGGATCGATTTTGAGGAGGGAAATGTCAATCAGGCGATGTTTATCCACCGTTACCGCAAGAACCGAATCGAGCGCCTCCGCTAGCCGGTGGGGCGCCGCGCTGATGCTCGCGGGACTCGGGAGTCCCAACAGGCGGGTTGAGGATTGCCAGCTTCGAGAGATCCCCAGTCCACATTCAACGTCTTTCGCTGCTTTTGCATGGGCCACGAATGCAGACAGAGGAACAGACCCTACCCCGTGCCGTTTCGGCTCCGCGTTAGACGGATGGGCCTACCCGGCGGGTCAATCTAGCAACCTGTTGCGCATTGACGGTCGAGCCACGGTACACGACAAAAATCGGACGAGCCTTCACACCATGCGGCAAAAACGGGAGTTTGAAGACCGGGAACTTTGGTCGTGTACTGTGGCCGAGTGCTCATCCCCTGCGCCGCGTAGCTGATTTCTTCGCCAGTATTTTGGAACGTATTTTTTTCATTTATGCGTCTTTCGGCTCTCGTCTCGGTACTGGGTCTGGCTCTGTTCTTTGGATTGATCGGGTGCTCGGGCAGCCAGCGTGTGACGCACGACAGCCCGAAGCAGGCCTACGAGAAGGGCATGAAACACTACGAGCAAGAAAATTATGACAAGGCCCTTCGCTACTTTCGGGGCGTCCTCAGTTACGGTCGGGGGAACGAATGGGGGCCGGACGCGCAGTTTAAACTGGCGATGACCCAGCGCAAAAAAGGAAAGTATCTCGTGGCGGCCAACGAGTTTAAGCGGTTCGCCCAGCTGTACCGAACCGATCCAATGATTGCGAGAGCCGAGTATCAGCGGGCGCGAGCGTATTACTCCCGTTCTCCGGAGTATCAACTCACGCAGACCGACACCCGAAAGGCCATTGAGCTCTTTCAACTCTTCACCGACCGCTATCCGGACCACGAGCTCGTGCCGAAGGCACAGAAAAAAGTCGATGAGCTTCGCGCTAAGCTCGCCCACAAGAAGTTCGACGCGGCGAAGCTTTATGAACGGCGCGACATGTGGCGGGCAGCGACGCAGACCTACGAGGACGTGTTCGACGAGTATCCGGATACGCCGTGGGCGGACAACGCACTCCTCGGCGCGTTGCGTTCGTACGTTCGCTACGCCGACCGGAGCGTGCGCCAAAAGCAGGCGGAACGATACCAGCAGGCCATTGCCAAGTACGATCGTCTTACCCAACTCTTTCCGGAAAGTCCGCTTCTCAAACAGGCCCACGCGCTCCGCGATGAGGCCCAGCGCAAGCTTGAGCGCGTGCGAGCCCGAGATCAAGACCGTCAGTCACTCGCTCGCGAAGGATCGTCTTAGAGCGAAAATGAGTGATGACACCGATCCTGACAATCCGTGAGAACGGATGTCAATTATTGCTCGTGGAAGCTGCGGACCGGGTTCAATTGCGAGAAGACGGGGTTTCCTGAACTTCATCACGTGTTGGTATCATGGATGTTGGTCTCTTTGGGGGCTCGTTCAATCCCCCTCACGTCGCACATCTCGTTGTAGCCGAGATTGCCCGAGACCAGTTTGGATTCGATGAGGTGTGGTGGATTCCGAATGCAAAGCCGCCCCACAAGTCGAGCGATGAACTGACGGACGTCGAACATCGGGTGGAAATGACCCGGCGGGCCATTGCGGACAATCCTGCGTTCCGTCTCTGCAAGATTGAAGTCGAGCGAGCGGGGGTGTCGTACACCGTGCAAACGATACGAACCCTTCAGGAGCAGCATCCGGACACGGACTTCGGACTGCTTATCGGCAGCGATAGCCTCGACCACTTTGCCGAGTGGCACCGCCCCGACGAAATTGCCGAGCGGGTGCCCCTCGTCGTCTACAAGCGGCCCGGCGTTATCGACGTGGTGCCCGACCCTCGCTTCACCCGTCACGTTCGGTTCGTAGCTGCGCCCGTCATGGAGGTGTCCGGCACCGAGATTCGATCCCGATGCCGGTCCGACCGGTCCATTCGATACCTTGTGCCGAAATCAGTCCGGACGTACATTGCGGAACACGGACTGTATCGATAACACGCGGGGCGCCTGAGACGGACCGGAAGGCGAAACGGACGGCGTCTCAGACCTACGAGCTCGAAACAGTTCCGCCGCCGAACTTCGTCGTGGCGGTCCTAGTTTGAAAGCATGTTCGGAGAAAAAACAAGCTCCGACTTCCGTTTCTTTGTTGCTCTGTTCACCAACTGCTTTGCACGATGGCCGTCACCGAATCCACCATGATGGAGCTGGGCCAGATGGCTCCGTCATTTTCCCTTCCCGCCGCTAATCCCGACGTTGACGATCGGGGCGGGGACACGCGCTCGCTCGGCGACTACGACGATGCGGAGGCGCTCGTCCTCGTATTCACCTGCAATCACTGTCCCTACGCCAAACACGTGGAAGACGAGCTGGTGGCCGTTGCGCGGGAGTATCAGGAGCGAGGCGTTCAGTTTATCGCGATCTGCTCAAACGATCCCGAACGCTATCCGGACGATTCCTTTGACCGCATGGCCGAGCGGGCAGCGGAAAAGAACTTTCCGTTTCCCTACCTCCAAGATGAGAGTCAGGAGGTCGCACAGGCGTACGAGGCGGCTTGTACCCCTGATTTCTACGTCTTCGACGACGACCGGCAACTTGTCTATCGCGGTCGGTTCGACGAGACGCGCCCGGATTCGGGCGAAGCCCACGGGGGCGATCTGCGACGAGCCCTCGACCAACTGCTCGACCAGGGCGAAGTCACCGTCGAGCAGAAGCCTTCGATGGGGTGTAACATCAAGTGGAAGCCCGGCATAGATCCCGCTCACGTCTAATCCGAGAAACCGGGAAGGACGGGCCATCTCTCTTTGCAATACGCCGGCGTGACCGAAGAGAGAATCCGTCGGGGATCTCACGTACACCATGTTCGACGAATGGGCTTTTCAAACCTGGGGGCACGTGCTGTTTGGGGCGTGTGTCTTGACGAGCCTGTTCTTTGGGGTCATGTTGATGACGGAAGAGGTGGTTGGAAACGGGGCGCGCCTGAGCCGACCCGTGGTGACGGTCACAGCTGCTGCCTTTCTCGGCTACTTGGCGACGGCCTGGATCATCCGGTGTGAGATGTCTTCGGACCAGTAGGCCTCCCCGGAAAGACGCTGCTTCGATCCCGACTGCCGGCACAGCTCCGGTCGAAAAAGACAATACGGCCTCCGATGCGAAATCGACCGATGAGTGGGGGCTCGTTCCGGATTGTCTTCCGGAGAACGAGCCCGCCGCGTCTTCAAGAGCCCCGACAAGCGGAGAA
>CAZSBW010000220.1:0-5406 GCA_964604815.1 uncultured Salinivenus sp.
TCATCGACATCATCTGCTCCGTGTCCGTGGCCGTCTGGGGCAGGAGCTGGTCGGTAATGTAGGCGATGTGCATGAGCAAGAGTGGACAGTCGGGAGCGAAGAGCGGCGTGGCCGACGCAGAATGTGGGGGCAGGAGACGCGGCATTCCGACCAGGCACGGCCAGGAGATCAGTCGGTGGACCGGGAGGCAGTCTGAGCTGAGTCGACCGAGGAGCACGACCAGGACGCAACCTCCTTCCGCGACAGGTTGTGCCGGCTTGCCTGCGTGACTTCCGGCACCCGCGACTCGTTGTAGGGCTCGTGGATCCACTCCCAGACGGTGCGCCCGGTGGAGTCGACCTCCACCACGCGCCCCGCTTCCGTCTCCGTCAGAAGCATGTTTCCATTGTCCAGCACCTCCAGGCGCCCCTGGCTGGGGGTGTAGAACGGCTCCGAGTGCTTTGTCGGGAAGAGCACTTTCGTCGAATCGGTGTGGGGCTGGACGGCGACGATGCGGCTTCCGCCCAGGAGGCTGCCGCGGCCCGTTCCGTCGTCCTGATTGTCAAAAACCGCAATCCATCCGTCGCCGATAAAGTCCGGATCGTGCTGGGTGATGAATGGGTCCGACGCGTGCCACTTCACCGTCATCGCGTCCGGATCGAAGACGAACACGAGGTGGAGGCGCTTGACCGACACCACCAGGTCGCCGGCGTCGAAGAGGGGATACTCGTCGGCCAGGTCGGAGGGAAGGGGCTCAACGTCGTTGATGTGGAGAATGTCGGTGGGCGGGCCCGTAACTCGGTCCTTCCCGCCCCAGGGGGCCTTCATCAAATATCGTTTGAGGTCGCTCATGTAGACGAGGTCGAGCGCGTTGACGTCCCGCAAAATTTCCCCGTCCGGAGAGATTTTTAAGAGTCGTTCCCGCCACACGGGTTTTCCATCGAGCCCGGGGTACCCGTTCGGGTACCGCTCGCTGGTAGCGCGGGGCGCCTCGTGCACGGCCGGCGTCCAGAAGGCCCCGTCCTCGGCCCGCGCGATGGAGTGGTGGTTTCCCTCGTCGAGCGTCCAGACGACCTCCCCGCACGAGTTGAGCCGAGCCATGCCCACGTACCGCTGGTTGACGACCACGTCGCCGCCGGGGAGGAGGTCCGATCCGTGGATGCCCACACGCTCCGGTTGCTTGCGGCGCCCGCCCTCGAAGAGTGTCGTCCGATCGATCCGCCATTCGTGCAGGACGGTGCCGTTCCGATCGATGAGACGAAGTCCCGGTTCTAAGCCGCCCGGCCCGTCCCACGACGATCCCAGGAACGTCAGGCCCGGTGCCATGCGGTCGGGCTGGTCGAGCCGAGCGCCCAAGCGGTCGTAGTCCCGGGAGTTGAGGAGGGGTCCCTGCGGATCGATGAGCATTTTGGCTTCGGCGACCGCTCCCTCAATGACGGAAAACGGAGCCCAGTGCCACCGCCCAACGGCCACGCCGTACAGGAGAGAGAGGACCATCAGGGAGAACACAAACGCAATCTTCGGGACGGAAAGAGACAAACGCATCTTCGTGTGAGTGCACTCCAAAACGAGCAATCCGAAAATGTCCCCCCCATCCCCTCGATGCCTCGCTCCGCTACCGGGCGAAAAATCCTTTTTCCCTTGGGCGCGGTTTGCAAAGGCCCTTTGTTGGAATCGTGAGGCCCCTGCCGTCGATCATCCGTATCGTCTGAGGGCGCCGGGGGCAAAATCGGGCCGGTGAGGCACGGGAGGGACGTTGGGGACGGAATCCAGCGAGACCCGAGCAGGGAGGGATCGAAAGGGGTGTGCAAGCCCCGAAGATCCAAGGGGGACCTAATTCCGGAAACAACCCGGAGTTCCAGGGGACGTGAGATTCCACAAAACAGGACCTACGCAAATTACGGGCACGTCATTCCGGACTGGCAAGCTCACAAGAGATCCCGCATCAGGGTGCGGGATGACCTGCTGGGAATGATTTCCGTAAGTCCTATCCTGTAGGAGCGGCCCGGCCCACAGCCGGAAGTCCCCCGGATTTTGGTCCATCAAAGTGCCCGCCCTGGAAAAAGAAGGCGCTTCGGGTTGGTCGGACCGGCCGGACGGATCACTGTCCACCAGTAGTTCATTTTGAAGAACAGGAAAAGAGAAGGCGCTCCCGTCGGTTTTGGAGAAGATAGCCCCCGCCATGCGGTTTCCTCGTTTCGACGTATTGGAGATTTGCTTGCTGCTCGGAATTGCCGTGGTTTGGGTGGGGGCATGGGGAGGAGCAAGGGCATGCGAAGCGTCAGATCCGGAGCCCTCCTCGCAGATTGAGTGGACGGACGAAGAACGGGCCTGGCTCGAAGAGCACTCTGTCATTCGCCACGTCCCCATTCCGGACTATGCCCCGGTCGAATCGTATGGGACCGGGCGTCGCCCCGTCGGCATCGCCCCGGATTACCTGTCCCTCGTGGCCAAGCGCCTTGGCATAACGATCAAAACCGTGCGGGCCCCCACCTGGAACGCGGCACTGGACAGCGTTCGGCAGCGACGGGCCGATCTCATCACGGCCATTCAGAAGACGGAGGCGCGGAGCCAGTACATGACCTTCACTGAGCCGTATCTCTCGGTGCCGGACGTCATTTTGGTTCGGAATCAGGTTGAGGGGGGGCTCGACATGGAGGACCTGACGGGGCGCACGGTCGCCATCGTTGAGGACTACGCCGCGAACGAGTACCTTCGTTCCCGCTATCCGGACGTAAAGTACCGCACGGTGTCCAGTGTCGAAGCAGGGCTCGAAAAGACCTCCTTCGGCTCCGTCGACGCCATGGTCCTCGGGCTTCCCGTTGCCAGTTCGGCCATCGAACGGATGCAGATCACCAACCTTCGGGTGGCGGGGAAAACCGGCTACATCTATGACCTGCGGTTTGGCGTGCGGGGCGACCGGCCCATGCTCCGTCGCGTCCTTTCAAAGGCGCTGGCCGGTATCACCGCGTCCCAGCACAAGACCATCTACGACCGGTGGATTACCCTCGACAACTCGACGAGCTACGTTGAGACGTGGAATTTCTGGTATGCGCTTCTCTCCCTGTTTGGGGGACTGCTGGTGCTTCTCGGGGTTGGGGCCGCCTGGAACTGGTCGCTGCGACGAGAGGTAGACCGGCGCACGGAAGAGCTGCGAGAGGCCAAGGCGGAAGCGGAGGAAATGAACCGCCTGAAGACGGCGTTCCTCGCCAACATGAACCACGAGTTTCGTACGCCGCTGACCTCGATTATAGGATTTTCGGATACGCTCGTCGAACAGGATCTGGACCCGCCTACCGATCAGTTTGCGCGCAACATCAACGAAAACGGACGGCGTCTCCTCCAAACGCTCGACTCGGTGCTTCACCTTTCGCAACTCGAAGCCGGGTCGATGACGCTGGAGCCCGAGCGGGTGTCCGTCGCCGAGGAAGTCGAGCGGCTGGCGGGGCTGTTTGAAGAGCAGGCTGCCCAGGAGGAGCTTATCTTGCAGGTGGAGAGCCCCGATTCGCCCCTCTCCGCCCATCTCGATCCGGCGGCCTTCCAGCGCATCCTGGGCAATCTCCTCAGCAACGCGATCAAGTTTACCGAGGCAGGGGGGATGGTCACGGTGCGTGTGTGGGAGGAGGAACTGGACGTCCTGGTGGTGGTCGAGGACACGGGGGTCGGCATCGATTCCGAGTTCGTGCCGAAGCTCTACGATGCGTTCGAACAAGAGTCTTCGGGCACCGGTCGAGAATTTGAAGGCGCCGGGCTGGGGCTGGCCATCACCCGCAAGCTGACGGAGATGATGGGCGGCTCGGTGGCGGTGGAGAGCGAGAAGGGAAAAGGCACCCAGTTTACCGTCCGGTTGCCGCGTCGGCGCTCCGGCGCCGCCACCCAGATGGCCCCGGATCGGACGGCGACCGAGCTCCAGCCGAATGGAACGTGAGGGGCGGGGGAGCCGCCCACACGAAACAGTGCTTCTCCTCGGGGTGACCACGCTCTGTTCAGAGCGTCCAGGCGATTTCAACTCTGTCCGAGTCGAGACGGAGGCACGGCCAGCGCGCCGTTTGCCCGTTTTGCCTGAACAGGGCCAGATGTCGCATCGTGGGTCGAGCGAACCGGGGGCAATCCCCTATTTGGCCCAATATGTCGTTCTGGAAACACGATTTGTCGTACTGGCGACGGGATTTGGCCGAACATTGTAGAGGGATTTTGCCTTTGTGGGTGACGCAACTTCGCGCTTCCAATCCGAGGGAGCCCATCTGGATTCCTTTCGACGCATCCGCACTCGGGCTCGCGCAGGATCTCGGAAGCACGAAGCCGTTACTCCTCTCTCATTCATACCAGTGCCCATGAAGAACGTGATCTCATTCCACACAATTCGAACCATTCTCTTTTCCTCACTCCTGGCCGTTGGCCTGCTGGTCGTCGGCTGCGATAGCGGCGGATCGAACGGCGACGGCGATAGCATGAGTGGTGCCGTGACCGCCGAGGTTGACGGAGGCGAGTCAACGGGCTCTCTCAGCATCGAATTCGCGTACGCCACCGGTGACGAAACGTGCAGGAAGTTCGCCTTCGATGAGAGTTTCGAAACGCCTGGCGACAAGGAATTCGACCCGAATGTCATCCCGGGGGCTCAGGGGTGCAGTGTCGATAATCCAGAGGACTGGGACAGGGTGGAGGCAGCCTTCAGTCCGGACGGGTCGGCCGACGGGCTCACCCTGACGCTGACCAGCGGCGGGAGCGAAATTGGGTCCTCTTCGTCCACGGATGCCAGCGGAAACCTCGTCGTGGAGGTGGGGTCCGTCGACGACAACTGAGGCGGAAGCAGACGGCAACCCCGCCGCGGCCCCCGGGACCCGAGCACGAAGGGGGCTGCCGGGGGGGCGGTTCAAAATGGGCCGGGGCCGGGAGCGGAGCGAAGGGCGTGCCCGCCCCGGCCGCGCCGTCGGGCCTGACGACCGACGCGGCGGTCGGCCTTCAGTGAAGCGCGGTCGAGGACGCGGACACCTACCGCGTGTACCGGGACACCTCCCCGACCGACAGCGCGTCCGGAAGCGCGCTGGACACGGGGATCTCCGAGGCGAGCTACACCGACGGGAGCGCCGAGAACGGGACGACGTACTACTACCGGGTGACGGCCGTGACCAGCGAGGACGGGGAGAGCGCCGAGAGCGAGGGGTCGGGGGAGGCGGAGGCCAGCCCGTTTGCGAGCCCGAGTGGGCTGGAGGGGACGTCCGGGGATTCGGAGGTAGAGCTTACGTGGGAGGAGGCGGCCGGGGCGGCCAGTTACAGGGTGTACCGGGACACCTCGTCGACGGAGGGGGCGGAGGGGGATCCGCTGGCGTCGGGGGTTTCGGAGGCGGCCTACACCGACACCAGCGCCGAGAACGGGACGAAGTACTACTACCGGGTCACGTCGGTCAATCCGGAGGAGGAGGAGAG
>CAZSBW010000221.1:0-5383 GCA_964604815.1 uncultured Salinivenus sp.
GGTGTTGTTGCGGAGGCGAGACAGCGTGTAGCTGAGGCGACCCGAGTACCAGTCGTCGCCCCGATCCTTCACGAGATTGAAATTCGCTGCCCAGTAGCGGGCCTCGCCCTCCGTCTCCGTCATGGTGATGCTCCGGCTCGTGGAAAGGGGGCGGCTTGCATCGGCCACGGACGGGGATCGCGGAAGGGTCTCCGCCCGGTTGATGGCAAGCTCCCGCGCGGAGATGTCATCGGGATCCGGTGCGTTCAGCTCGCGGATGCGGAAGAGGTCGTAGGACCGAGTATGAATCAGGTCGACGTACGCCAGCCACGTGCCCCCAAACTGCCGCTGGATCCCGAGGGAGAACTGGTGCGTCTGCGGATTCTCGTAGCCGTTGGGGTTGAGGATGCGCCGCCCTCCACTCAGGGGCGTCACGTCGGACGGGCGCTGGAGGTAGCCTGCGGAGTCGCGCTGGGCCGTTCGCGTGCCGTTGAAGGTCACCTGGTCGACGTCCGTGTCACTTGGTAGGATGCCCTTGTCCATGAGGGTCTGGACCTCCTGTTTGAAGGCAGGATCGTTGGAGTTGCGTTCCAGCGCGTCGCTGACGACGGAGTAGACAATCTTGTCGTAGAAGATGCCGTAGCCGCCGCGCAGGGTCGTGCGCTCGTCAATCGCGTAGTTGAGGCTGAGGCGCGGGGCGAGGTTGCTCCAATCCGCGTCGCCCCCGTCGCCGCCGCCCTTCGACAAGCTGTCGTAGTCGTACCGCAGGCCCGCCGTCACCGTGAGGCCGGACAGGGGCGTGAATTGATCCTCGACGTAGACCCCCACCAGGTTCTGCCGCCGCCCAAAGGTGGAAGGCCGCAGCTCCACGGTGTAGTTGGTAACGGTGAGGGCCTGACGGCCAACCCCCAGCGCACCCGGAAGCTCCGACGGCATCAGAGAAGGAGAGAGGTCTGCATTTGAGAAGGCCTCCGTCTGCGCAGAATCGAGCTGCACAGTGTAGTTCCCATTCGGGTTGCCGCCGCCCGCCAGGCTGTGGTCGGAAGTGAGGACGTCGACTCCGGCCTTCAAAGTGTGATTGCCCAGCCGGTAGGTCATCTTTTGCTGGACCTGAAACGTGTTCTCCACGCTGTCGAACTGGTAGCCCGGATGGCCGAGATACGCAATGCTCGTTCCGCTCGTGTCCTGCACTGTCACCCGCGGGCTGTTCGGGTTGGCCGTGTTGGCGTAGTCCCAGTTAAACCAGCTGTACTGCACGGTGCCCTCGTAGACGAGGTCTTCGCCGGCGTAGGTTGTTTGCGCGGCCGCATGCACGCCATCGCGCCGCTGCGTGTTGCCGGCGCTGGCAAACGTAACGCCGCCGGTGAGCCCGCCGCCCTGCCGGTCGATGCGCACGCGGTTGGCATTGAAGCGCACCGTCGAGCGCCACTGGCCGCTCCAGCGGTGGTCGAACCGCCCCGAGAGGTACGTGAACTGATTCCGACCGCCGATGGTCGTCGAATCGAGGCCCGGCGCTGTCAGCGCATTGTCTTTCCAGTCGGTCGTGTGCTCCAGGTTGGCGAAGAAAAAGGTCTGGTCCCGCACGATGGGCCCGCCGAGGGCAACCCCGCCCTGGTGCCGTTGAAAGCCGCTCTTCACCTGATTGCCCGACAGGTCGCGCTGGGCGAGTTCATCCCCGGCTTCGTCTTCGAATTGCCCATCCAGCGGTTGCCCGGGCCGAGTGAGATAAAAGCCCTCGCCGCTCCACGTATTGCTCCCGGACTTCGTGGTCACGTTGAAGATGCCGTTCCCCGTGCGCCCATACTCGGCGGAATAGGTGCTCGTGAGCACCGTCACGTCCTTTACCGTGCCCGTGGGCACTTCGAACTGCGGACCGCCCAAAAACTGCTCGTTGTTGTCCATTCCGTCGATTAGGTAGTTCGTGTAGAGACCATTGGCCCCATTGATGCTCACGTTGGGGGCTTCGGGAAAGAAGCCGGTTGACGGCGTCACGTTGGGCAGGCGGTAGAGACTCTGCGTGAAGTTGCGGCCCTCGACGGGAATCTCTTCGAGCGAGGCTTCGGAAAGGCTCGACGAGACCTCGGCGTTCACGCGATTGACCTCGGCCAGGCCGCGATTGCCCTCCACAACCACTTCGTCCATTTCGACCTCCGCGATGGGGGTGAGGAGCAGTGTCACGCTCCGCGTAAAGTTGGAGCGGAGTTCGATGGCTTTGGCTCGGGCGGCGTAGAAGCGGTCGTCCTCTTCGACGAAGACCGTGTAGCTGCCCGAGGTGGAGAGCCCCCGCCATTCGGCATGACCCTGATCGTCGGTCGTGCGCTTGTCGGCGAAGCCAATGTCCTCATTGACAACGTGGACGGTCACGTTGGAGACGATGGTGTTTTCTTTTCCATTCACGGTGTGCACGTCGAGTCCGGCCTGCGCATGCACCGCAGAACGGCCCAGCAGGCCGAACACACAGACCAAGAGCGCGACACCGAGAGCGGTTCGAGAAGAAAAGCAAGAAGGGGTTGTAGGCATGTTCATTGCGGACGACTGGGTTTTGGGTGCGCCCCTCCGGGCAAATACTCGTCCCCGAACGACCTGGACGGAACGAGAATGTCCATACTCGTCCGAGGACGGAGCACGGACGACGGGGAACTGCCGCAGATGGCCCGCCGGGCCACGCGGAGGGGGAAATCGGACAAACGAGACGTGGAACAGGACCTCCCCGTCTGAACAGACAGGGACGGCTCCTGCCCGATGGGGACGAGCGTTCGCCGGCACAGGCCAAATTCCAGTGCCTCCCCCACGAACCTACGAAGGCGGCCCCCAGACGACTGCAGCATCCTCTCGGAAGGCGACCGGGGACCCACACTACCACGGAAGGAATCAGGCTGCCGAGCGAGTGCTCCTCAGAAAAGCGGGAGGGGCGCGCGACCGGCGTCCACAGAGGTGCGTTTCCGATTCCCGCCCCTCGGATCGGGGCGTGTGGCGGGCGGGGCCGAGCAGCGACCGAAGCATCGCCACGAGGTGCGCCTGCGACGGCGCGGGGGAACGAACGAGGGCAAGCAGTTCGCCGTGCCCGTTCACGTCGTCGCGGGCGGCAAGCAGAACGGGAGCCGTGCCTGTCTCCTCCGACAGGTGATCGACGAGTGCCGGAAACAGAGCGGCCGACGTCCACGGTAGCGCCGCAAATGCAGCTTTGTCGAACTGCGAGCGCCGGAGTCCAATCAGGTAGGTTCCGTCCCGATCGGGGGTCGGCCCGATCACGGGCGCGCCTGCGTCGAGATGATCCGTCACGTCCGACCAGTCCACCTCGTGCAGGCGAGGACAGTCACTTCCTACAGCAATGACGCGCTCGTAGCCCTGCGCGAACGCGTCGGCAAACGCATTGGCGAGGCGCGTGCCAAACTCGTCGCCGCGCTGCTGCGCCCCATTAACTTCGAGGACGGGCAGGGCGCTCTCGTCCACGGTCCGCCGCGCGTGCTGGTAGAACGCCTCAGCGACCTGCCGATTCTTTGCGTAGTCCTGCCGCACGTACCACTTGTTCTCCCACTCCCGCTCCGGGCGGTGGCTAAAGAAAAGAATGGCGGTATGTGGACCGGACGGGTCGATAGCAGTTGGCCGCTATGAGCAGTAGCGTTGAGTGCTTCTCCCAACGAGATTCGGGAGCCCGCAGAAAGACACGACGTTGAGGTTTTCTTCGACCGGGGACTGTTACGCCCCATCTGTGAACATCGGGTGAATGAGTGAGGCTCTCAAGGAGGGGACCGTCTCATCTTCACCCCTCGCCGATCCCAGCGGCCCAAGAAGAATTCCGTTTTAGGAATGTGGAAAACACGGCGTTCTCGCCCGAACTGGCAGAATGGTCTCCCAATCACGGTCCTTCCTGGTCGACCTCCATCGCTGTCAGCTTCTCGGACACTTTCCTCCTTCTCACTCGCCTGCCGCCACTCGGTGACGAGAAAGTCGAGAACGACGCTCAGAACGATGAGCACACTCTCGATGGTGAGGGTGCCCCAGGCGTTGTTGTAGAACTCGGCGAAGAACGTGGGAAGAACGGTTTTGAACCCGAAGAAAAGAGGCTTTCCGATTCAGCAACCTCCCCGACCGCCGATCATTCGCTACCGGGTCGACATGTCATATCGGCTCCACCTCCTGCCCCACCCGGTCCCCGATCCAAGGTTTGAGGGCGCTCTCCATGACGAGATCGATCCAATGGCCGAGGTGGTCCCTCAACTCCTTTTCGATCTCAACGGAGGCGAGCAGATCGGGCGGGTCGTCGAACGTGATGAGCGAGTCGATGTTGCTGTCGGGACGCTGTTCGCCGCGCGCGCACGATCCGGACAGAGCAAGAGATCTATGCCTCATTCTTCGCGGAGGTCGGGAAGGAACTCGCGCAGCGTGTGATAGGGGTGATTAGGGAGGGCAGTGGCATTTCGATAGAGCGAGGAAGCAGAAAAGGCTCAGCACCACCGATTTTCGTACGATCGACAGAGGCGGTAAATCATCGTAGAATAATTCAGGGGGTCGCCCGGCGGCGGGGCGGGAGGATCCGTCACCAGCGCCGCTTTCTGGCCGGGGGAAGTCCCGGACGGCAGATCGGGATTTTTCTGAAGGTTGTCGTGCCGCACGACGAGGACTCCCGTTCCTTCCATGCCTCCGTCGTCTGAGGGATCGTCCCGGAGGGGGATATTGCGGAACAGTTCTACAGTTTCCTCCCCAATCCGCTCGATGTCACGATGCTCTGTGATGTCGTCCGCGTCGCGCGTCGGAGACCAGTACGTTTCCGCCACGTTCACGACGACGATTCCCCCTGCCACGACCTTCGAGTCGTAGTTGTGGGCGTGGTCGTGGAACGCCTGCAGGTCTCGGAGCCGATTGCGGCGCGCCTTCCGATGCTCAGTCATCACGCCCTTCGCTTCAATCGCCAGTTCGATGACGGTCGGGACATCGAATCGAATGTGCTCGGCGTTTTTCGGAGGCTGTGCTGAACCGGACGGCGGCCCGAGGGCCAGATCGATGTTCCAGCGCTGATAGCCCACCGTGACCGTATGATTGAGCTGAGCGACCAGCGTCCCCTCGGCGGCTTTCTGTGCAATGGGAGGACAATGCTCGAGAAGATCCTCCAACACCGCTCGGCACAGTGCATTGCTGTGCGCATTCGAGCGGGGATGGTACTGGTTTTCATTAAGGTGATGGACGTACCGTTGACCTCCTTGCATGGGGCGCGGCTAGAGATCAGGAAAAGAGATGCGGGCCGGCGTCAGAGCCTCGGTCTGGGACAGGCGTTCTCGTCCCGTCCGGAGGTATTCGGGTTCGATTTCAATTCCGATGCTCGATCGAACCGTCTTGATGGCCGCGGCGGTGGTCGATCCTGTCCCCCAAAATGGATCGAGGATCCTATCGCCGACGAAGCTAA
>CAZSBW010000222.1:0-5342 GCA_964604815.1 uncultured Salinivenus sp.
CACGCACGACATGCATTCGGTGCTCGAAGTGGCCGATCGCGTGGCGTTCCTCTACGGTCGGGATCTGGAGTGGGTAGGGCCGGTGGAGGAGCTCCACGAGTGTGCAAATCCGCACCTGAACTCGTTCGTGAAAGCGAGCGAGTACAGAATCGGCGACCCGTCGGCCACACCTTCTCTGTCGGGGTCCTCGGCCTGATGGACGCACCGTGATTGGTTCTTTTTCTTTTTCGCTTCTGCTCTTCTGGGCATGCAGTACAGCAACGAGCTAAAAGTTGGAGCCGCGATCGTTATTGCGGCCATTGTCGCGATTGCCGGGGTCCGCTTCTTTCAAAACGTTCCCCTGCTCGGAGACTCCTACATCCTCTACGCCGAGTTTGACGACGCCGGGGGCCTTGTCTCCGGCAATCCAGTGCAAATGAAGGGCGTAAAAGTGGGGTCGGTAGACGGGGTTCGGCTCAATCCTGAAACGCAGCAGGTTCGGGTTCGTCTCAAGCTCCAAAGTGGCTCAGTCGTCCCGGAGGGGTCTCGGGCACAGATCTCGGGCATCAGCGCGTTCGGGGGGGTTCACGTGAAGCTCATCCCCGGCCCGAGAGAAAACCCGAAACTGTCTGACGGCGCTACGCTGCCGCCCCTGGAAGAAGGATCGGCTCTGCAACAGCTGACGGATCAGGCGCCCGCCCTCGCGTCGAAGGCCGACAGTGTGCTTACCGGGGCCGGCACGACGCTCGCCGGCCTGAACCGGCTGCTCCGGCGCCCGGACAGCGACCTCCGGCAGACGCTGGCCTCTCTCCGAAACACGACGGGTGATTTCGAAGAGGTGTCGGCGGCCCAAAAGGAAAACATTCAGCGCCTCATCCAAAATCTCGAACGCGTGTCGGGCAACCTGGACGATTTAACGGGAAAAGATTCGCTCGGCGTGACCGTCAGCCGCCTGAACCGGTCACTGGACCGCTTGAATCGAAGCCTCGCGTCCTTCGAAAAAACGTCTGCCACGCTTGACACGCTCACGACCAAGCTGAATGAAGGGGAGGGCACCGCCGGCCGCCTGATAAACAATCCGGGCCTGTACAGGAAAATGGACTCCGCCGCCACGCGCACGAACGACATCCTGCGCGACTTCCGGCAAAATCCCGGCCGCTACCTGGAGGATATGACGCTCGTAAAGGTGTTTTGACGGCCCGCGCGTGAAGCGTTTGTACGGTGATCGTCGTCGCGCCGATGAATGCGGGACGCGTAGACGGATGTCCAGCGCCCGTCTCTCGCAAGGTCGGGGCCCGTCTGTGACTGAGCGGGCGTAGGAGGCCGATCCCCAATCAGGCATACCAGACGCGAGGAATCGCCACCGCGGACTTCGTCATGCCCAACGACGGCTCTTCTTCCCATTCTGCCCCGTCGACCGACCGTTCGACGTCGCCCTCGGCGGCGTCGGAGGACGGATCGGCCCTCTCCAGTCCGTCCTCACTGGGGCGCCTCCGGGATCTGGTGCTCGACACGGTGTCCCACCACCTTCCCGAAGCGAGCGACAACGGGCCGAGCGTCGAGGAACCGCCCAAGCGCACCGGCAGCTACGCCCGCTGGCTACCGGTGCTGCGCGCCCTGCCGTGGGTGTTGGGCGCCCTCTTCGCGTTGTCGTTTGCGTGGGACTTTCCCGGGGTCACGCTCACGGTGGCCGGGTACTCCATCGTCCTCGACGACCTGCTGCGCTATACGACGGTCAGCGGCCTCATCGGGTTTGGAACGAACTGGCTGGCCATCACGATGCTGTTTCGGCCGCGCGAGGAGCGGCCCCTCGTGGGGCAGGGCCTCGTCCCCGCCCAGCGAGAGCGCGTGGCCTTCCGGCTCGCCCAGGCCGTGAGCGACGAGCTCATCAACAAACGCATCATCATGGAAAAGATCCGCGAGAGCGGCCTCGCGGCTCAGTACCGCGACCTGGTGGTGGCGGTGGCCGGAGACGTGGTCACCGACGAGGACGTGCGCCACGAGCTAAAATCCCTGCTCCGCAGCGTGCTGCGGGACGTGCTCTCGACCCCACCGGTGCAGGACCGCATCGCGGACTTTACGGCCGAGCAGATGGAACGCAATGCGGAGGGACTGCCCGGCGTGGCCCTGCGCACCTACCGGCTCTTCGGGGAGGACGACTTTCAGAAGCGTCTCCGGGAAGCCGCCCGGAATCTGCCGGAGGCCATCGAGCCGCTCCTCGACGAACTCGATCCGGTGCTCGACCGCCTCCCTGCCCACCTGGAGCGGCACGGCGACACCATCGAGGAACTGCTCACCGAGCTCATCCTCCGCCTCGTCGACACGCTCGACGTGGAGCGCATCGTGTTCGAGAACGTGCGGGCCTACGACGAAAAACAGCTCGAGATGCTGCTCCGCCGCACCACCAACGAGCAACTCAACTACATCAAGTACCTCGGGGCCGTGCTGGGGGTCATTGGCGGCCTCATCATCTGGGCGCCGGCGGCTTCGCTCGCGGTGGTCACCGCCCTCGGCCTCGCCGTCTACGCCGTGGACGAGGCGCTCTTCCGCACCCGGTGAGAACCGGAGGCCTCCTGGGGGATGCGCCCCGCGCGAATGGCTCGCTCGGGGCAGCTCCTTCTGAGGGACCCGCGGCCGGTTGCGACGGAGGAAAATACATTGGACGTGTCCGGCAACCAGCTTCTACGCTTCAATTCCCGCGAACAGGTTGTTCAGCGACTCGGCCAGCGTGGGATGGGCGTACGGCGCTTCCTTGAGCCGCGTGACGGGCACCTCGCCCATCATGGCCGTGTGGAGGATGGACATCACCTCGCCGCCCTCGATGCCGAGGACGGCCGCGCCCAGGAGCTGCTTCGTGTCGGCGTCGACCACCGCCTTCATGAGGCCGCGCGACTCGTCGACCTCCAGGGCCCGCGCCACGTGCGTCATCGGCATTGTCGCCACCTCCACGTCCAGGTCCTGCTCGTGCGCCTGCTCTTCGCTGAGCCCCACGCGCCCGAGCTGCGGGTCGGTGAAGAGGGTGTACGACACGATTCGGTCCTCCGTGGTCTTCGAGGCCCCGTTGAACAGGTTGTCGCGGACGACGCGGTAGTCGTCGTAGGAGACGTGGGTGAACGCCGGACCGCCGGTGACGTCCCCGATCGCGTAGACGTTGTCGGCGCTCGTTTCGAGGCGGTCGTTGACCGCGACGTGCCCGCGATCGTCAAGCTCCACCCCAGCCGCGTCCGGGTTGAGGTCGTCGGTGTTGGGGCGGCGGCCGGCGGCGACCAGCAGATGAGAGACGCGCAGGTGGCCGGGGGCGTCAGGGCCATCCAGATGAGCCGTGATGTCGCCGTCGTGGAGCTGATCGACTGCTGTGAGGGTCGTCTCGTTGAAAATCTGGATGCCGTCTTCCCCCAAGATCTCTTCGAGGGCTTCGGCCACGTCGGCGTCTTCGCGTCCAAGAATGTGCTCGCCCATATCGAGAATGGTAACGTCGGCCCCGAAGCGGCGAAACATCTGGCCGAATTCGAGGCCGATGTAGCCGCCGCCTAAGATCAGAAGATGATCCGGCACCTCGCCCAGCTCCATGATGGTGGTGGAGGTGAGGTAGTCGGTCTCGTCGAGACCGTCGATGGGCGGAATGACCGGGCGCGTGCCGGTATTGATCACAATGCGGTCCGCCGTGAGCGTCTGGGTGGACCCGTCGTCGAAGCGCACCTCGACGGTGTTTTCGTCCACGAACCGGCCCTTGCCTTCAATCAGATCGAGGCCGTCGGTCTCCTCGACGCTGCTGCGGCTGCCGGATCGAAACATGTCGACGATGTCGCGCTTGCGCTCGCGCACCGTTTCCATGTCGACAGAGACCTCGCCGGTCTCGACGCCGTAGTCCTCCGCGCGGCGGGCAAGATGGGCCACCCGGGCGCTGGCGATCATGGTTTTGGTGGGCGTGCAGCCCTCGTTCACGCAGGTGCCGCCCACGTGCTTGTGCTCGATGAGGGCAGAGGACAGGCCGTTGTCGGCGGCGGTGCCGGCGAGGGGACCGCCCCCCTGACCGGCCCCAATGACAATCAGATCGTACGATGCAGTGTCAGTCATGCTTCAAGGCGATGCGTGTGTGACAGGACGATATTGCGAATAGAAATGGGTTCTCACCATTCTTTCGTGTGCGGTCCACCCCATCGTTACGGACCCCCAAGGAGGAGCGGCCGACCAGCTCCCTTCTCTTCTCGGTAGATGTCTCCGTTTTGCTTTCTCCCTCAACGAAGAGTAACACTTCTACGCCCCAGGCCACGGATAAACACGACGAAATAATGTAAGTATCACGTTACGTCTCGTCGAATTCGGTTCTCTCCATCACCCAACCTGAAACAACCTCATGAATCAGCTTCGAGCTCTGGCACCGTATTCCCACTGGTTTCTGCGCCTGGCCCTGGGAAGCGTTTTCCTCTACCACGGCCTCACGAAGTTCCCCGCCCTCAGCGGCATGGCGGAGATGATGGGCATGCCCGTCTTCGTGGTCGGCCTTCTGGCGACCCTCGAAAGCCTGGGCGGTCTCTTCGTCATTGTCGGCGGTTTTGGCTGGGACTGGATGACCCGACTGGCCGGTCTTTTCATTACGCCCATCATGCTGGGCGCCATCTTCATGGTGCACCTTCAGCACGGGTGGAACTCCGTCAACATGGGCACCGGCAACATGGGGAAGGGCATGGAATTTCAGTTTACCCTGCTGATGATTGCCCTCTACTTCCTCTTTGTGGGCAACGCGCACAGCGGAGCCGCCGAGGAGTAGTCAGGCGTGCGACGCTTCCCCGCCAACAGTTTCGCCCGACCCGGCGCTTTTCGATGGCGCCCGGTCGGGCATTTTGTGTTGAGCGAGGGAGCCGTCCTTCTCTCGTCTCCGGACGTTGCGCCTCTCCTGTTCCCTACGCGGCTGCGTTCGCCGTCGAGCGAGTCGTTCGCGTGCGGCTCCCGGAGGTCCAGTTGGGAAGTAGACGGTCAACCGCGTCGGGGCCCCAGGTGCCCGCTTCGTACGGATGCACCGGCTGGTCGGAATCGAGAAGCGGCGCGTAGAGCTGCCACGAGGCCTCTACCTCGTCGGCCCGGACGAAGAGCGTGGGGTCCCCGACGATGATGTCGCGAATGAGCGTCTCGTAGGCGTCCGGCATGGGGCCGAACGCGTCCTGGTAGGAAAAGCTGAGCTGCTGGGTCTCCAAATTCATCGTCCCATTGCCGTTCTCGCCGGGCGCCTTTACCTCGAAGCGGAGGTCGAAGCCCTCGTCCGGCTGCAGCGTGATGAGCAACTCATTGGAGCGGGCCTCGCAGTTGGCGTCCTGCGGAATACAGGGCTGACCGTCTTCCTGGAAGAGCGAGACAGGCGCGCC
>CAZSBW010000223.1:0-5339 GCA_964604815.1 uncultured Salinivenus sp.
TTACGGATTTCCGCCGATTGGCGGCAGCCTCCAGAATCGGCGCGCATGCGTTACGGAAAGAGGCCAAAGCGTAACAATCGGTGGATTGGTGGATTCTTGCCCTCCTCCGTTTCTGTCCCATCAACCCGCCTGCTTTCCCACGATCCGCCCCGACAAGGTGTACACGCCCGTAGAGGACCTGTACGCGAGAAACGGCGAAGGCAGATTACGAACCTGGACGACAGTTGGACGCCAGGGAGCCTGGAGGCGCTTCTCTCTGATGACGCCCTCCCGGTGCCTGACGCCCAACGTGAGCTCCTGATTTAGACCGCCGAGTCAGACTGGTCGGACCCGAAGCCTGACAACACTTTTTCAGTTCTCCACCGCTCAACGTGGCTGGTAAGAACAGGCGAGAGGTGCTCCTCAACACACGTCATCATCGCCACATTTTCCGATTCAATGGTCCAGAGAGCGTTCGGGACATCGGTGCGCTCGTGCTGTCGATGGGCCGCTTCCGTGATGAGGGCGAGTCCGATTCCCTGTCGCCGAACAGAGCGTTCGACATAGAGGGACGTGTACTGAAGGAGATCGTCTGCGAGACGGTGCGCGACGATCCACCCCAGCACCCCCTCGCTCGTACCCAAGGCGATGCTGGAGGCCGCCTCGATGGCGTCAGTCATCTGAAGCGGCGAATGTAGGGGCGGGAGGTCTCCATCTTGCACTTTCTGCTTTACACGGCGGTGCTCGGTGCGGCTCATCTCCGACCAGGGGAAGATGTCGCCCGCCGGTGGCTCCCGGCGCTGCAATTCTGGATGCTTCACGGCATCCGACACGGCCACCTTAAACAGATGGCGGTGCACCTCCGGTCGGCTCCATCCGCGTTTCTCGAACAGACGCTCAAGAGACACCCGGTCCTTAAGATCGCCGCGGTACTCCGCCTCCAGGCGACCCACTCCAGATTCCTTACACAGTCGCTCGATGCCTTCAAGCAGGCGCGTGCCAAGCCCCTGTCCGCGGTGAGCGGGCAGCACGCCCAGGGCGCGCAAGAGGGCGGGTGACTGGGCCTGGTCCGCCGCGGTGAGCCCGACGGGCTCGTCGCCACAGGAAGCAACGACGCCGAGCAGGGGGCGCTCCGACGAGAGCTGTCCGGTGGCGACCCGCTGCTGAAACCGATTGGGAAGAAGCGGTCCGAAGCGCCGCAGGAGCTCCTCCGCGGCCATCTGCCCCGTGTGAAGGCGATAGGGCTGGTTGCTCTCTATCCGCGTGCCCCGGCGAGTCTCGCCTGGAAGCTCGAAGGAGAACATCGACGCATCCGCAGCGGCAGCCCTGTTCGCCTCGCTTTTGGACATCTCCGTATCATCGGCGTCGGAGGCGCCCGGCGAATCAGGTGTAAGCAGAAAGCGCTGGGTCCCCTCCTCCTGCTCGATAGTGACGAAGCGTTGTATTTCGTCGGTCTTGAAGCCAAGGGCCATCGGACGGCACGTGCCTGGAAGCACCTGCACGTCGTAAAGCTCTGAAATGACGCTGCTGAAGGTGAGCCAGTGGGCCGCTGTGCCGGTATCAAGATCGACTACGAAGAGCCCGCAGCGAGGAGCGGCATCTTTTTTCTCCAGCCGACGCCCAAGGGGAAGGTCCTGAAAAACCTCGTCGCCTCGCGGTTCGGAGAGGCCGACGATGGCATGTCCGTTTCGGAAGGCAAGCCCGCGGCCGAAGCCGGGGACAAACGCAATCGGCTCAAATTGACCGGTTTCCAGATCGACGCGGCCGAAGTCTCCAGTGCCCGCGTTGATGAGATAGAGGTCTCCATCCCGAAGATGAGGGGAATGGGGCATCGTGAGGCCTTCGGCCACGGTGTCGCCGGTCTTCACGTCGATCACGACACCGCTTCCCTCGCGCCGATCCCGCCAGCCAGCGGCCACGTCGCTTTGGCTGACGGCGGTGGCGTAGCGGGGCTGACCGCCTTCGAGCGCCAAGCCGTTGAGGTGACACCGGTCCTCCGGTGAGATTTCTGAGAGGAACGGCGGCGTCCACACCGGCCTGAAGCTGTGGGTGTCCGACGGCGTGGCGACGCAGCTGAACCGGGTGTTGACGAACAGAATGTTGCCCCCAGCCGTGCGGCACAGGTCATGTGCGTCGAGCTCGCCGATTGTGTGGGCACGGCGCGGCACATAGACGCGGTCGTATCCCTCGTGCGTCTCGTCGGGGGAGAGCACATTAGTCAATTCGCGAATCTGGTAGCGCGTGGCCATCGTGATGTGCTCCCCGTCCTCACTGGCGCTCAGGCCCATCGGGCGGTCGAAGAGACGCTCGAATCCAGAAAAGGTGCCGTCTCCGTTGCTGCCGAGAAGCAAGAGACGGTTGGTTTGGTAAGTAGTAAGGGCTAGGCTGAAGCCGGACTGCCCTAGCCATTCAGGAAAGTGAGGGCTTCCCCGAAGATCGATGTCGGCCATATTATAGCGAGGGGTAATTGGGATAGTGATACAGAAAAGGCCGTCCCCCATAAAGGGAAGACGGCCATCTGCCTAGAGATGGATGGGGAAGTGCTCTCCAGACCCCAGTTGCCGTTACTTCACCACGGTCAGCCGCTCGGTTGCGGTGAACTGCCTCCCCTCCACGCGAATTAAGTAAGTGCCGGTTGACAGATCCTTGCCGACACGGATCGCTCGTTCGCTCTGGCCGGAGAGCACTCGGTCAAAGGCTGTCCGTACCTCCCGCCCCAACACGTCGTAGATCGTAACCTGCACGGGCTGGGACTCCTTCACGGCCAGGCGGATCTGCGCCCGCCCTTCCGAAGGGTTCGGCGACGGGGGGGCCAGGCGGTAGGCCCCGGAGATGCCTACCTCCGCCTCCACGATCTTTGAGTAGGTCCCCGAACCATCCGTGTCGATCTGCTTGAGCCGAAAGCGGTGCGTTCCTGGAGAAAGCCGGTCGGTTCGGAACCGGTAGGTCTGCGGCTTGTCTGTGGTCCCGACTCCCTCTACGAAGCCGATCTTCTCGAACGTTCCTGTGCCCTCCCCGAGCATTCGGTGCACCTCGAAGCCAGCGTTGTTGGTTTCCGAAGCAGTTTGCCAAGTCAGAATAGCCCCGCTCCCGTCCTGGTGGGCAGTGAAGGACGTGAGCTCAACGGGAATCGGAACGTCGCTCGTGTTCTCATAAATCTTGGAAGTATATCCCTGGCCGTCGTCGTCGCCGGTGATGAGGAGATCTATGTCCAGATCCCCGTCGAAGTCTCCTATCGAACTGGAGCTATTTCGGACGCCGACCAGTCCCACGGAGACGGCAGAGAAGTCGGTAAGATCCCCATTGCTAGAGCCGCCGTTTTCGTAAATCGTGGCTGTCGGGCCAGAGCCATCGTCGCCAGTGATGAGGAGGTCCAGGTCTCCATCCCCGTCGAAATCCCCTACCGAACTGGATCCATCTCTGACCCCGGTCAGCGAGGTAGCCTCCGAAAAGTCGGTCAGGTCTCCATTCTCGTTACCGCCGTTTTCGTAAATCGTGGCTGTCGGGCCAGAGCCATCGTCGCCAGTGATGAGGAGGTCCAAGTCTCCATCCCCGTCGAAGTCCCCTACCGAACTGGACCCTCTTTCCACACCAGTTAGCGAGGTAGCCTCCGAAAAGTCGGTCAGGTCTCCGTTTTCGTCGCCGCCGTTCTCGTAAATCTTGGCGGTGATGTTGTAGGAGTTGTCTTGGCCGGTGACGAGAAGGTCCAGGTCCCCGTCCCCGTCGAAATCCCCCACCGAACTGGATCCATCTTCGGCGTTGGCCAGTGAATCGGACTTCGTGAAGTCGGTTAGGTCCCCATTCTCGTCCCCGCCATTTTCGTAGACCCCGGTAGTCAAGCTGTCATAATCGGAGTACGTTGACCCGGCAACGAGAAGATCCAGATCCCCGTCCCCGTCGAAGTCTCCTACCGAACTGGATCCATCTCTGAGACTGTCCAGTGTTGCAGCCTCCGTGAAGTCGGTCAGGTCCCCGTTGCCGGAGCCACCGTTCTCAAAGACCTTGACAACGCGGGCAGTGGAGCTTTCGCCGTAGTAGGAGCCACTGACGAGAAGGTCCAGATCTTCGTCCCCGTCGAAGTCTCCAACGGAACTCGCCCCTCTCTGCACACCTGGAGACAGGTCCGTGGCGCTTTCGAAGCCGATCTGGGCGCGAGCGGATTGCGGCCCAGTCAGAACAGCCGTGCCCGCGAGCGTCGCGGCAGAAAGCAGGGTGGCCTTCGCGACTGGCGTCAAAATGTCCCTGAGTACCGAGCGGCGCGCGTGGTGCAGACTGCCGTCCGGTCTGCTATCATCATCGGTCGAGGCATCACCAGCCGAGGCGTCACCAGCCGAGACGGTACCACTTGAGGCGGTACCAGTTGAGGTATTCTCAGTCGAGCCGTGCAGATGACTCATGAGCTAAGGTGTAGGGAATGCTCAGGAAGGATTGGCAGGGATTCTCCGGAGGCTGGTCGGCGCAAAGCTGGCCAGTCTGGGCGAAGCAGACTACAGGTCTTCTAAGGATTTATCAAAATGGAAAGGCAGGAAGTTTTCGTCAAGTCGAAAACGGATCGGACATCGCCGCGAATACCCAACGAGAGAATCCCTATGGTTTCGACCCCCGTTTCTCCCTACCCCGACCTGTTCTGTGATCTCTTCCTGTGGGCCACGCAGAAGCAAAAGGCCACCGAACAGAACGCAAAGTGCACTGGATGACCGATACCGGATGACCGATACCGATGGCGGCGTGGTGCGCCCGAAATAGATCCATTAACTCTTTCCGGCTGGACGTCTGCGGGAGCCGGTCCCCACACGCGGTTCTGATACAGTGGCATACGCAGTCGCTATACAGCTGAAAGCTGAAAGGAGTGCTTCTCGAAGGCCCCGACGAGGAGCACTCCTTCGAATCCGGAACTGGCTATGGCACGCGAACGCAAAGGGCCGTTGGCGCTGACTCTTGCTTCGGAGAGCCTCAGAAGCGAAAGACACTCCTCTCCCCATCGGCAGGCCAATCTTTCCGCTCTCAGTGGGGCTTCTGCCACCAGATTTGAGGTTAGAGCCCCAGGTGTGCGCTCGACGTGTTCTCCAGAAGCTTCTGCGGGCGGACGTACTCCCGGAACGCCCGGTCCGATTCGTGGCGGCTCTGCGCCTAAATCGCCGCGTCGGAGGTTCCTTCCATCGAGGCCTGTGTAATGTGGCCCGCCCGGAGAGAATGCCCCGTGTAGTCGTCTGCTTGAGGTAATCCCGCCGCCTCGGCGGCCCGCTTCACGGCGTTGCCGACCGTGCGCCCGGTAATCGCATCTCGCGAGACGAGTCCCGACCGGGGCACGCCCCGAAAGACCGGCCCCGCCTCAACCTGGGCCACGTCTATCCACCTCC
>CAZSBW010000224.1:0-5330 GCA_964604815.1 uncultured Salinivenus sp.
GTCGGGCAGAAAAGACTCACTGTCCAGAGCCATGACAATCAAGACCGGTTATTCAGGCATAGAGGGCGGTTATGTGACGCACTTCCTCCATGTGTATGTTTCTACCTGAGAGCGATTCTTCGAGGGCCGCTACGAGCCGTTGGGCGTTGTCGGACGTTGCTTCGACCTTCGACCCACACGTCCATGTCGCCCGTCGCTCGGGGATACCCGTGATAACCCACCGCGTAGTCCCGCACAATCAGGTACCGAACGCTATGTTCGTCGAGCAACCTCAAGAACTCTTTGAAGTCGGTCGGCAGCCGGGTCGTAGTCATAGTTGAGCTGGCGGAGCTGTTCAATGGCAGCCAGACGGTTCTCGGGGGTCTGCGACTTCCAGTACTCTCGGGTGTCAGACTGCTCAGAAAGGGACATCACGGAAAACGCCGAACGATCGATGGGACGAGACTCATCTGTATCGGCCATGCCGCTATCGTCGGGTTTGTGAACGGGTCTAAAATGTATGAACGCGAAGGAAGACAAACGAGTTCACCCTTACACGTCCGCCTCCATCTGCGCCTTCGTGGCGTGGGGGGCGGGGACGTTGACCGGGGCCTCCGTTCAGTCGTGCTTCGGGGAGCGGCTGACTACGGGGAAGCAGGAGCGAGTCCGCTCAAGTTTCGCTGAGTGGGAAGCTACAGCACGATCACGCCTACAGCCAGCCCGATGCCCACGGCGTCGGCGACGAGGTCCTTGCCGCTGGCCCGTCCCGTGATGCGGGAGGCGTCGTAGAGCTCCTTGAGGATGCCAATCGTAGCTCCGGAAGCAATGGAGGCAGGAAGGGCGTCGGACTTCGTCCAGCCGGCCTTATTGACGAGCACGTACTGTGTCGAGAGGGTCCACAGGCCGCTGAAGACGACGTGTTGCACCTTGTCCCGGGCCACCCAGCGGTCGCGTGGAGGGGCGCCGGGAGACGAGGCCGACGCTGCCCCGTGCCGCAGCTGGAACGCGATCGCGGCTGCCGATAGCGAATCGGCCGTCTGACTGGAATTAGGGGCGCGCTCACCGGCGAGAGCGGGATCCGGGTCCATCAGGAGTCCCCAAACCAGTGCGACGAGCACGCCGAAGCGAAGGAACCGGGCTACGCAGAGCCCGCCGCGTTCAGACCACTCGTTGCGGGGACTCGTCTCTGCTGTCGGAACCGACATTTCGTGGCGAGATTTCGTTCAGAAGGTCTCGGCGAGGAGCGCCCGATTGCCCCACTCGACAGAACGGAACGCCAGTCCGAAGACGGGCGCTTGCATGCAAAAATCACTGATCTCGTGGGCGTCGAGCGCGTTTGGATCCCTGGTATCTTGACTGGGAATCCTGTCCGTCGGACCTCGGACGGTTTCAATCCGAGACGACGCCTGCGAGATCCGTCTCCGTTCAGGGAGAACACGGTCTTCCACGCACGCAAGAATATGTCGAGTTCTTTTTGCACGGACTGGTACAGTCGGCCGTGGCCGTTTTTCGACGCATTCTTTGGACGCTGGGATGGGGAACGGCCGGGCTGCTGATCGTCGCCTTTCTGCTTGGGTACGCAGCTCCGTACCTGTCCCCCGCCCGCTTCTGGTGGACCGATCTCTTTGCCGTAGCGTTGCTCCCGTTGAGCCTGGTGACCGGCGGGATCAGTCTTGGCCTTTGCGTGCAGGGCGTGTACCGGCGAAGGTGGGGGCGCGTCGTCGTTTCCGTCGGGCTTCTGGTGCTTATCGCGGTTCGGTTTTCTCCGCGTCTTGCGGCGTGGGGGGCGTCAGATCTCTCCCCCGGCACGGTCCAGGTCATGTCGCTCAACGTGCCCCCGACGTTTGGACGACAGTCCCCGCACACTCCCCTCACCGACCTGGTGCGGGAGAAAGGCCCGGACATTCTCGCGTTTCAGGAGTCTCGAATCAAGACCGCACAGGCCTCCTCCCAGCCGACGCTCACGCAGGTTTCCTTCCCGATCCGACCGGTTCTCGGCGATTCGTTCGGGTACACGCCCCCTCGCGTCCTCCCGCCGGACACGGAAATCCAGCAGCCGGTGTTCGGGCGTCTGGCCCTCGACTCGACGAGCGTCCACCCCTTGCCGCCTCGGGGAGCCACGGATGCGCGCTCCCGGTATACGCGGACGCTTTTTTCCTGGCAGGGACGTGCTGCGGCTCTTTACAACGTGCATCTGCACACGGTGGGGCCGGTTCGGCCGTGGGAGACCATCTCGGAGGGATGGGGGTCCCTCGCCCGCTGGCGCACCTTCCTGCGGGCGTACCGGAAAGGCGCCCTGCGGCGCGCGCAGCAGGCCCGTCTCCTCCGCCGACAGATCGCGCGCGAACCGCTCCCTGTGATCGTCGTTGGCGATTTCAACAGCACCCCTCACCAGTGGGCCTACCGGCACATTGCCCAGGGTCTGCAGAATGCCGTAACCCGGCGCGTCCGAGGATGGGCCGCCACCTTTCCGGCGCAACGTCCGCTCGTGCGCATCGACCACATTCTGGCGAGTCCGGCGTGGGAGATTGTGGCGGCGCAGGTGTCGGCGTCCACCGATAACGCCCCGATTTCGGACCATCGTCCCGTTCACGCTCACCTTCGGTGGAAGCAGCGATAGTCGCACCGGCCCGGACGCCCCCCGCAGCGGTACTCATCTAGCGCCAGGGATGTCCGTCTCCCGTGGGCATCTCTTCCTGAATGCCGGCGTGCCGAATGTCTTCCCCTTCGATGAGGAAGACGACGCCCTTCGCGATGTTGGTGGAGTGGTCGGAGATACGCTCCACGGCCTTGCTGGCGGTAATGAGGTGAGCGGCCACCTCAGCGTGCTCAGGGTGCTCCTGGATGTAGTCGACGAGCGCCTGAAAGTTCTCGCGATGCAGCCGGTCCACCTCGTCGTCGAGGTCCGGAATTCGGCGGGCAAGCTCGGCATCCTGATCCAAAAACGCCTGCTTGGCGTCGTCAAGCATCCGGCGCGCCGTTTGGCTCATGTCGTCCATCTTGAGAATTTTGAGGATGCCCGGGGCCTCCGTTACGTACTCGGTGTTGCGCGCCACATTGCGGCAGTGATCCCCGATTCGTTCGAGGTCGGTGTTGATCTTTTCGACGGTGAGGAGCGTGCGAAGGTCGGTGGCCACCGGCTGATGGCGCGCCAGAATGCGCTCACAATACTCGTCTACTTCCAGCTCCAGGGCGTCGACCTCGCGGTCGCGCTCGACGACTCGTTCGGCCCCTTCCACGTCGTGAGACAACAGGGCGTCTACGGCGTCGGTAAACTGCTCGGCCACGATCGTGGCCATGTCGAGGAGGCGACTGCGCAGTTCGGCGAGCTCGCGAGCGAGACGGGTTGGCATAAGCAGATCCCGGGGGATCAGGTGCAGTAGAGTCGAATCCTATTACGCCTACGCCCCCTTCAAGGGATTGTGCCGACGCACACGACCTGCTCCTCATCGCCGACACCACGCCCCCCCTGCACGAACATCCCGCCGTGGAGCGCGTCTGCTCCCCCGGCCTGCGCCCCCACCCCGGCTACGAGATCGCGCGTAAGCAACAAGAGGACTACGGCGGCATGGTGTCGTTCTTCGTGGACGACGACCAGATCGACGTGGAAGAGCTGCTGCGGTCCACCAGGTGTTTGCCCTCGCCGAGTCGCTGATCGAGCATCCGGCCACCATGAGCCACGCGTCGATGGCTTCGGAGCAACGCGCCGAAGCGGGCATCACGGACAATCTCCTCCGCCTCTCCGTCGGCATCGAGTCGACCGACGACCTAAAGACACGACGGACCTGGAGCAGGCCCTGGCCGCGGCCCGCTCCACGAGATCGGTGACCACTCGAAAATCGGTCGCAGCCGCCGCATAACCGCTCAGGACCCCGCCCGAAAGCCGTCGGTCTTCAATACTCGCTCAGTGAACTGTGTAAAGTCGGAGAGGTGATTCTCGACGATTGACTGTACGATGTCGAGGTTGAGCTCCTGATATTCATGCACCGCCACATTCCGGAATCCAACCATTCGCATCAGGCGACGACTGAGTTCTCGATCGAGGTGTCCCGCCTCTTCAAGAAGAGAAAATACCTCGCGGCTCTCTTGCGGCACGCCCAAGTCATGCTCGCGAACGAGGTGCATGGCGAGATCAATGGCGGCCTGACAGGCCCGCTGGAGGTTCAGAATAATTGCGTCCTGTTTCGTAAGATTGTCGTGGAGATGGGCGGGAGTATCGTCGTACTCTTCCCGAACGCGACGAAGACAGCGTTCGATGATACTGGTTTTGTTGAGAAGGACGTCATCGGTCATACACCCGTCCCCGCGCCTGCACATCCTCCAGGATGCCAGCGCGTTCTTCGTTTAGCAACGCGTAGGCGGAACAGGTCTGCATCTCAAATTGCTGCCGGGCCGTCCGGTCCATATCGGCGAGAACGATTCCTCGATCGAGAACCTGTGCCCGCATCACCGTCGAGGCCGAACGAAGATCCACCAGATCAACGTCCCGACCTACCTCTACGGCCAGATCTTCCTGCAATTTCCACCGGTCTAAATTGCCGAGGGGCGACTGCGCCAGAACGGCAAGATCGAGGTCACTATCGGCATGCTCCTCGTTTCCCACCGTCGATCCAAACTGGTAAATCGCAATGACGTCGGGGACAGCGTCCCCCACCAGTTCCCGAATGGTGCTCCGAACGTGTGTATCGAGACTCGTACCCATGACGAGCGCGCAAATTACCCCAAGGAATAGCATTTTCTCATACTGCCAGCCCCGCCCGGGTTTCCAGCAGTAGCGGTTCGAATGGAAACGGGCTTCCCACCCATTCTCGATCCACTACTCGTCCTCTTCAGCAAGCTGCTCCTTCAGCTCTTCGATACTGTCCCGCAGCTCGGCGGCGCGCTCGAACTCCAGATTCTCAGCCGCTTCCTCCATCTCCTCCTCCATCTGCTCGATGAGGTCCCGCTTCTGGTCGTCGCTCAGGTACTCGACCACCGGATCGGCCACCTCGCTGGAGAGCTGGTCCGGGCTGCCGTAGTGGTGCCGCTCGCTGCTGCCGTCCTCGTCGGACTTCTCGTCGGCGATCGCCGTGCCCATCTTGATCTCGTCGGGCGACTTGACGATTGGTTCGGGCGTCACGTCGTGCTTTTCGTTGTACTCGAGCTGCCGTTCGCGGCGGCGATCCGTCTCGGCAATCATCTTTTCCATCGCTTCCGTGATCTCGTCGGCGTAGAGGATGACCTGCCCGTTCACGTTGCGGGCCGCGCGGCCGGCGGTCTGGATGAGGGAGGTTTCCGAGCGCAGGAAGCCCTGCTGATCGGCGTCGAGGATGGCGACGGGCGACACCTCCGGCAGGTCGAGCCCCTCGCGC
>CAZSBW010000225.1:0-5320 GCA_964604815.1 uncultured Salinivenus sp.
TCTGCTCGTACCAGTTGTAGTTGAGGTCCTCGTAGGGCACGTCCTTGCGCACGTTGACGCCCATGCCGATGGAGTGGACGATGAAGTCGATTTTTCCGTGGGTGTCTTTCACCTCCTGGAAAAGCTCTTCCAGATCCTCGTCGTCGGTGGCGTCGGCCCAGATGATGGGGCTGTCGGTCTCCTCGGCCAGTTCGTCGAGGCTGCCGAGACGGCGGGCCACTGGGGCGTTGGAGAGCGTAAACTCCGCGCCTTCGCGGTGACAGGCCTGCGCCATAGACCAGGCGATGCTGTCCTCGTTTAGGGGGCCGAAGATGACGCCGGTTTTTCCGTCGAGCAGGTCGTGTCCAGTCATAGTTCGAAGATTAGTAAATTGGAAGGTTGATGATGCAGGCGTTGATCTGTGGCGGGCGCGTCGTCCGTCCCGTAAGAGATAGCCACGCTCGGCCATTACAGCCGTATATCTCTCATTGACGCCACGCAGTCGAGGAGCGTGTCGTGGAGGCGCCCGTTGGTGGCGCACACTTGCCGGTCGAAAAGCGGCGTGAGGCCGCCGGCGTCGCGGTAGTCGGTGACGCGGCCGCCGCCCTCCCGCACCAGCAGCGTGCCCGCCGCCACGTCCCAGGGGCGCAGTCCGGTTTCGAAGAAGCCGTCGAACCGTCCGCAGGCCAGCCGCGCCAGGTCGACGGCCGCCGCTCCATGCCGACGCACGCCGCGCGTGTTGCGAATGACCGTCTCCAGTACGGCGAGGTATTGTTCGGTGTGCTCAAAGCGGCGGTAGGGAAACCCCGTGGCAATGAAGGCGTCTGCCAAGTCGTCGGTCTGGGTGACGCCGGTTGGGGCGCCGTTCAGTTGCAGGCCGTGCCCCGCTACGGCCGTGAAGAGTTCGTCGTGCGTGACGTCGAGCACAACGCCTACCGTAATCGCGTCCTCCTCCTGCAGCGCGACGCTCACGGCGTAGGGTGGCACCTGTTGCATGAAGTTGGTCGTGCCGTCAAGCGGATCCACGATCCAGCGCCGGCCGTCAAACGTCGTGGTGTGCGCGTCGAGGTCGGCGCCCTCCTCCGCGATGACGTCGTCGTCGGGGGCTGCGTCGTGGAGCGTATCTACGATGGCCTCCTGCGCCGCCTCGTCGGTGGCCGTGACGAAGTCGTTGATGCCCTTGGCGCGCACCTGATCGAGCCGCCCTGCGTGATCGCGGATAACCGTGGCGCCCCGACGAGCGGCCCGGACGGCCACTTCAAGGGCGTCGTCCTGGAGCGAATCGTGGGCGGGAACGTCCATAAGCGGCCCCCATGGAGGGTTGTTCTTTGAAATGCCCGACGGGCTCCGTCGAGAAGCCGAAGTCTTCACGAAGCAAGGATCCGCCCCGAAACTTTTGTCCGGCTTTGGGCTAGCGATATTTCGCCCGGTGCAAACATATAAATCGACGACCAGTGATGCATCCGCCCCCCTTCGAACACGCTCGTTTTTTACACGCCTTCGGGATGGCGCTTCTGCTCGGGGGACTGCTTCTGGGGGGATCGGGCTGCACGTCGTCGGACGGACGTTCTGCCTCCCCGCTCGTGCCGTCCGACACCGTCCGGTCGGTCGTCGACCGCGACTCGGCCCTCGCCGTGCTTACGGCCATGCGACGCACGGCCTTCGACTCGGCTTTTGCGGCCCTCAGCGACTACACCGTCGATCGGTACGTGCACACCGAACAGATGACGCCGGCCGGCACGACCACGGCGGTCCGCTCGTACGAGGTTCGCTACCAGCCCGGGACGGGCGAGGGAACGATTCGACGTCGGGACTCGACCGGCGTCTTTCGGGACGGGGGGCTCTTTGGGCGCGCGGCCCCGGATCGAGCCCCCAGAGGGCGTCCGCCCAACGTGGCCGCTCAACTCCTTCCGGACCAGCCCGCATACGTCGAGCCTCGCACCCGAGAAGCCTTTCGGTACGCCCTCCAGGCCGATTCTCTTCGGGACGGCACCCCGGTGTACGTCCTGAGCGTGCGGGCTCGGGCCCAGGGCACCGGACGCGAGCAGGGCGTGCGCTACGCGCGGCTTCTCATCCACCGGCCCTCGAACCAACTGGTCGGCCTCTCCCTCGTGCGCGACGATCAGGTGCTGCTGTTCGGCGAAGACAGCCGGCTGAGCGTTCGCCTGCGACGGGCCCCGGACGACACCTGGGTGCCACACGTCACGCGGGTCCGGGCCTCGGTCCACGTGCCGTTTCGTGCTCCGCGACAGTTCCGCACCGTATCGGCTTACTACAACTATCATCAGTAGTCGCCGTCCATGTCGATCGCCCTCGTCGACGACGTTCAAGATCAGCTTGAGACTGAGTACTTTGGGCAGTCCATGCGCGGTTTTGAGACGGTCGGCTCCACAAACACGGAGGCCGCATCCTGGGCGCGCGACGGGGCGACTGAAGGAAGCGTCTTGGTGACCGAGTATCAGTCCGAGGGGCGGGGACGGCACGGACGGACGTGGGACGCTCAGAAGGGACAGAACCTAATGTTTTCCGTCGTGTTGCGTCCGTCGCTCGACGCGGAACGGTTGGGCCTCATTACTGTGGCTGCGAGCGTGGCGGTGGCCGACGCCATCGATGCGTTCGTGTCGCCGCACCGGGCAGCCCTCAAATGGCCAAACGACGTGCTCCTGGAGGGACGGAAGACGTGCGGCATGTTGCTGGAGTCCTCCATCTCGGGGCACCGTAGCGCCGACGTCGTTGTGCTCGGCGTCGGTCTCAACGTTAACCAGACCGAGTTTCCCGACACGCTGGCCCCCACCGCCACCTCGCTCCGATTGACCACGGGACGATCCGTGCCGCGGGGTCCGCTCTTCGCGAAACTCCTTCAGCGTCTGGAAGCCCGATACGACGCTATTCACTCCCGAAGGTCGTTCGAAAACGAGGTTCGTCAGGCCTTTCACGATCGCCTCGCGACCCTCCACGAGCCCGCCTCCTTCCGCGTCCCGGGCGCGGATCGCACCGTCGACGGCGTTGTCCAGGGCATCACCGAGACCGGCGCCCTTCGCCTTGACACCCCGGACGGCCCCAAAACGGTGCATGCCCGCGACGTGACCTCTCGCACGTAACGGTCAAGTGGATTCGGAAGCACCAAGTAGACACGCAAAAGAACCTTCAAAACGAGCCATTCAGAGCGCAGCAAAGCAGGCAATCTCTGTGCGATTGTGAGATTACTGATACGTGAACGGGTTCTTAAAGACGATCTCCGCTGATAACATAACACGGTCTTGGAGATCCGAGATCTCCTCCCTCGCACGGAGAATATTTTTTAATACCAAATGCGAGCATTCATTGTGCATTTTGGCCTATCCCGTCCGCGTAGGGACGCATCGCCATGCGTCCCTACATCGACGTTTGAGGTACAAGATTGGCAAGAAAACCCTGCTCACAGCCGCGGGAAAGGTGCACAACAAACATTCGCAAACGGTATAACTATCCGTGCACGGATCAGTAAACGCGGTACGCTGCTACTTTCCACGCGAGTTTCGTCCTTCCTAAAAGTGAACGTGTATTTTTGTCTGGATACAAAAATGCACAAAAAAGATCACGGCCACACGGGATGGCCGCAAGGGCCCCTGCGAAGAAAATCGCGCTCGGGCGAGAACGGAGGCGGAACGCCGGATTGCTAAAAATTGAGCGAACAACGGACGCGACGTGTCCTGTTTGCAGGGAACGGCCCAGCTTTCCCTCTGAAATTCCGAACACGCGGGACGCCGAACGGTCTCAATACCGGTTTCGCCCATCGCTCATTTCATTTCCCGCCCTATGCCGCTCGAATCCACGCCCCCGAAGGAAGCCCCGCCCTCTCCCTTTCCAACCGACGATCCGGTCCTGAGCATGATTGGCGACACGCCCATGATTGACTATCCGGGCGCCGATCCGGGGCGTCTCCGCTGCAAAATGGAGTCGGAGAACCCGACGCGGTCGATGAAGGACCGGATTGCAATGGGCATCCTCACCACTGCGCTTGAAGACGGCGAGTACGACACAGTCGTGGAAGCCAGTTCCGGCAATACGGCCGGGGCCGTAGCCCTCGTGGCCAACCGGCTCGGGGCCAACTGCATTCTCACTTGTCCGGAGACGACCAGCCGGTCCAAAATCGGATACATGAAAGCTTTCAACGCCGAGGTGCACGAGTGTCCGGCCGTCGACTCGGACCACCCCGAGCACTACCGCGGGGTGGCTCGGCAAATCGCCGAGGAGAAGGACGCTTTTCTGGTGAATCAGTACTACAACCAGAGCAATCCCACGGTGCACTACCAGTGGACGGGGCGAGAAATCTGGTCGCAGGCCGGGGCCGACGTCACGCACCTCGTCTCGGCGATGGGCACGGGGGGGCTCCTCAGCGGCTCGGCGCGGCGCGTCAAGGAAGAGGCTGAAGCGGCGGGGCGCGACGTCACCGTGGTGGGCGTCGATGCTGCCAAGTCCAACATTTCCACTGCTTTCTACGACGAGGAGCCGGTGCCCTACGACACGACGGTCGAGGGCCTCGGCAAGGGGGGCGAACTGCCGACGATGTGGTTCGACTACATCGACGAGATGCGCAACGTACCCGACGAGCGCGCCTACGAGCAGGCCCGTGAGGCCGCCCAGACGCACGGCCTTCTCATCGGACCCAGCGCCGGGGCTGCGCTCGCCGTCGCTCGCGACATTCACGACAGTAAGCCAGGGGCGCGGGTGGTCACGATCGTCTGCGACGGCGGTGAGCAGTACTTCGATTCGCTGTTTGAGGCGTAACACCGTTTCCAGTTCGAAATGTCTGACTGCGAAAGAATTCTGTAAACCGGAGACGGAGACCGGGCCGCTTGCCCGTTCGGCTGGGATCAACCACCCTCCCCGTACAGTTGCGATAATGCACAGCCGGATGCACACGGGTGTTCTCGTTCTACACTTGTCCAAGAACCGGCGGCCCTCCACGCCGCTGCCCCGTTGCCTATGAGCGACGCCGTCCAAGATCACTGCGGCATCTTCGGCATCTTCAATCACCCCGAGGCGGCCCGCCACACCTACTACGGGCTGCACGCCCTTCAGCACCGCGGGCAAGAGTCGGCCGGAATCGTCACGTCGACCTACGACGAGAGGCGGAAAGAGCCTGTGATGCCGGTCCACAAGGACTTTGGGCTTGTGCTCGACGTGTTCGACGACCCCGATCTCTTTGACAAGCAACTTCTCGGGGACGCAAGCATCGGGCACAACCGGTACTCGACGAGCGGTGCCGCCGCCAACCGATCCAACATCCAGCCCTTCGTGGTGCATCACCGCAAGGGCAACCTCGCCCTCTCGCACAACGGCAACCTCTCGAACGCCC
>CAZSBW010000226.1:0-5304 GCA_964604815.1 uncultured Salinivenus sp.
TCTTCTAACACGGGGTTCAGGCGTAAGCCTTTACCCGAGTTGGTCACCTGATGGCGACTACATTGCGTACCAGTCGCAGGACAGCGCTGACGGGAGGGACGACTCGGAAATAAGGCTTTTGGACATGGCTTCGTGGGACGGATCGGGAAGCGGGACCGTGCCGCGAATGGTCCGAGTGAGTCAGTCGCTTGGTCCGCATGACCCGCACAAGCCGACCTGGTCGCCTGATGGAAAGTATCTTGCCTGCTACGTCACGCAGGGAGAGGGGGGGAGTGACGCGGAGAATCGTCGGCAGGACATGGCCGTGCTCGCGCCGGAGAGGGGAGAGGGGGGGCGTATCGAAGGAGGAACCGTGCTGCGGGGATACTCCGGCGAGCGCGTGGCTCGGAATGTGATCGCCAACGAGAGTCGCGGGCCGCAGTGGTATCCGTCCTCGTCACAGCAAGCGCTCGTGTACGTCAAGAAGGCGGAAGAGAGCGGGAATTCTATTCGTATGGCCAATCTTTCACAATGGGTTAAGAAGGATTCGAACTTTGACCGGGTGCTCTCTGACCCGTTCGAAGGGTCTACTCGCCTGCACGGAGAAGTGTCGATGACGCTCGTTCCGGAGGGGCTTCGTCTGGCGTTTGCGTCTCAAGTGGAAGACATGTCTCGGTTGCAGGTCCGGAATCTTTCTCTGGGCAGTGCGCCGCAGAACGAAGAGTCCCTGCAGATCCGCCGAGAGCTTAGCGGAGGAACTGCCATGTTGCGCTCGGTCCTGTTTCCCGGCCTCGGCCAATTCTACCGTGGCCAGCAGACGCGCGGATGGCTCTTTGTGGCAGCGGGGGGCGCTGCACTTGCCGCCGTAGCGGGGGGGATTGTGCGTCATCAGAGAAAAGTGGATGACTATAATAGCTTCGTCGATGGGAAGTACTCGACGGAGGCATTAGACGGGATTTCCCCGTCGGGGTTGGACCGACGGACTCGAGAACTCGAACGCCTTTACGACGATGCGACCTCCGCAAGAACCGTTCGGAACATCACTCTCGCATCCCTCGCGGGGGTGTGGGTGGTGAATCTGCTAGACAGCGCTTGGGGGCCGAGGTACGCCTCGCAACGGGTATACACTGGGTCGTCGATGGAGGTGCTGGCTCCCCGCATCGAAATGGAGACCGTCGGCGACCAGGTCGCCCCTAAATTTTCCCTTCGCGTCCGGTTCTAGTTTGCGCCCATGGGTTCGTTTAGGTACCTCCAACACAGGTTCTCCCGAAAGGATGATGCTCTCGTACCGTCTGATTGCTAGCCTCGTACTGGCACTTGGTCTCCTAGGGGCGGCGCTCGCTGGTTGTGACACGGCCAGCCCGCCTCCGGATGAGCTTCGGGTCGAGCGGACTGGTTCCCCGGCGCGTCCCATGCCGAAATCGGAAGAGGAGATTCCGGACTCTTTGGATGTGGTGAGTGGGCCGGAGGTCACCCGGGCGTTTCCGGTGGACGCCATCGTGGAGCCCCCGGAGGACGGCAACGGGTCGCTTGCCTACGACAGTATCGAAGGCATTGTGGGTGGGGGCAAGGCTGAGCTTCAAGATCGAACCACTCTGGTTTACACGTCGCCCAGAGACTTTGAGGAAGGCCAGAGAGAAGAGCGGAAAACACCCGTGAGGGAGGAGCCGGTCCCGAACCCACCCCCAGAGGGAGAGCCTCCGACTCCTGAACGAAAGGCGGATCCTCCTCCATCGTCGCCGGAGGAGCTCGACCGGGGACAGAGGTTGGAAGGAAGAACCGACGAGGTGCAGTCTCGGCAACCGACGTCTGAAGGCCGTTCTGTTCGCTCACAGGGGGCGTCCAAGGGCTTTCAGCCCGACACGGATACAGTTCGGTACACGGTAAGCTACGGTGACGCGATGAACACGGGGACGCTTGCAGTGATTCTGGAGGAAAACGACCCTCCCCAAATCGAAACCAACGAGGGCGTGAAGGTCGATGAGGGCGGGGCGACGACAATTACGACGGGCGACCTTTCAGCGTCGGACCCGAATCCGGACGATACCCCCCAGAAGCTGACGTTCATGATCCAGACGACTCCGGCCAACGGAGAAATACGTGTTCGGGGCACGGTGGTCAACGAGTTCACGCAGCAGGACATACTTGACGGCGTCGTCACTTATGCCCACAAGGGGGCAAGAGAATCGGAGGATCAGTTCTCGTTTCAGGTGAGCGATCCTCAGGGGGCGACGCAGGGAAAGGAGAGTCAGGTCTTTGGGATCGACGTGAATCCGGACGAAAATCAGCGTCCGATCGCCGAGGACGACGCGTATGAGACCTCCGAAGAGGACCGCCGGCAGGTCTTGCCCCCGGGAGTTCTGGACAACGATGACGATCCTGATGGGAACAACGATTCCCTTACGGTGGCTCAGGTCCAAGGGAGTCCGGACAATGTTGGGGCTGAGCTAACCCTAAACTCCGGGGCAGTGGCCTCGGTGAAGGGGAACGGAGAATTCTCCTACAACCCCAACGATCAATTCGAGCGCCTAAGTCCGGACGAGAGTGCTTCCGATACCCTCACCTACGTGGCTGAGGATGAACGCGGCGGGCGGGACACGGCGACGGTGCAGATGACGATCACAGGCGTTAACGATGCACCGAGCATCGCGGAAAATACCGGTATCACCCTTGAGCAAGGAGAAACCCGGACAATTGCCGCCGACCAACTGCAGGCTGAAGACCCGGACCACGAAGCGTCGGCACTGACCTACACGGTGACCCAGAAGCCGACGCAGGGGGATTTGTCGGAGACGACCTTTACGCAGCAGGACCTAGCGGACGAGACTGTGACGTACAGTCATACCGCAGACAATGAGGACAATGACAGCTTCAATTTCGAGTTGAGCGATCCTCCTGAGGGAGGAGATGTGGATAGCACATTCCAGATCATGATTAATGCCCGCCCGACGGCCAATAATGACAGCGACCAGACCGACCAGGGGAAGGCGACGACGACCGATGTGCTGGTCAACGACACCGATCCGGACGGCAGCCTCGACGAATCGACGGTGACGGTCCAAAGGGAGCCGGACAATGGGGAGACGACGGCTAATGAAGACGGGACGATCACCTACGACCCGGCTCCCGATTTCTTTGGGACGGACAGCTATATGTACACGGTGAAGGACGACGAGGGGGCGGGATCCAACGAGGCGAAAGTAACGATTGATGTCAACGGACGTCCGGTGGCCAACGACGATAGCGACCAAACCATCGAGCAGCAGTCGACGACGACCGACGTTTTGGCCAATGACTCGGATCCGGACGGGGATGGGCTCGACGCCTCGACGGTAACCGTACAGAGCAGTCCCTCCAGTGGGTCGACGACGATCGAGAGCGATGGGAGCATCACCTACACGCCGGATGCGGTGACGCAGAGCAGTTTTGAAGCCAGCTATACCTACACGGTGGCGGACACCGCGGGGGCGGAGTCTGAGCCGGCAACGGTGACGATCACGGTCGACGAGGCGCCGGTGGCCGATGACGACAGCGCCCAGACCGACCAGGGGGAGCCGGTCACGACCGACGTTTTGGCCAACGACTCGGATTCGGATGGTATCCTCCAGGCCTCGACGGTAACCGTACAGAGCAGTCCCTCCAGTGGGTCGACAACGATTGAGAGCGACGGGAGCATCACCTACGACCCAAATGAAAGTCTCATTGGGACGGATGACTACACCTACACGGTGGAAGACGACGCGGGAAATGAGTCGAACGCGGCGACGGTGACGATTGACGTCAACGGCCGGCCGGTGGCTAGCGACGACATTGACGAGGTCAATCAGGAAGGGGCGACGACGACCGATGTGCTGGCCAACGACACCGATCCGGACGGCAGCCTCGACGAATCGACGGTGACGGTGCAAAGCGATCCGTCCCATGGGACGATCACTGATGTCAATGGCTCGACGGGCGCGGTGACCTACGAGCCGAATCCCGACTTTACCGGGGAGGATACGTACACGTACACCGTCAAAGATGGGGAGGGGGGAGAGTCGAACGCGGCAACGGTCACGGTCGACGTCAACGCCCGTCCGGTGGCTGTTGGCGACGCCGACGAGACCATCGACCAGCAAACGGTGACGACCGACGTTTTGGCCAACGACTCAGATCCGGATGGAGAACTGGCGGAGGGGACCGTCGAGGTTGAGAGCGGTCCGGATCAGGGAGCGGCAGCGCCCAACAATGATGGGACGGTGACCTATGTCCCGCCGGGAGTGATCCAGAACAGTTTTCAAACCACTTATACATACACGGTGGAGGACACCGAGGGGGCAGAGTCTGAACCGGCAACGGTGACGATCACGGTCGACGAGGCGCCGGTGGCCAACGACGACAGCGCCCAGACGACGCAAGGCCAATCGACGACGACCGACGTTCTGGCCAACGACTCGGATCCGGAAGACGACACCAGCGACTTGACGGTGACGGTGGAGGGGGATGATGAGCCGAGCAATGGGACGGTGACGGTCAACGGAGACGGGACGATCACCTACACCCCGGATTCGGGGTTCGTCGGAGAGGACAGCTACACGTACACGGTGGAGGACACAGGGGGGAACGAAGCGGAGGCGACGGTGACGATTGACGTTCAGTCGAGCAATTAGCTGCCAGCAGTCCCCAACCACGCAGGGGTTCCGTGTGTGACTCCCCGGATCGACTCTCCTTGCTGTCCGAACGAGAAGGCGTGCCCGATGTCTCTCTGCTGCACGTCCAGGTTGAACCCGCACGGAGTGTTGCCCGAAATGACCGCGGCGATGGGCGGGTGGTGATCGTCGGCGTGGCGGTGGACCGGTCGCAGGGCCGGACCGGGGCAGTTTTGCACCTGGATCAGGCTCTTCCCGACGGTGGCGTCTGGGAACGCCCCATCCTGAGGCGGAGCTCTCTGTTCCATCTTCCAGGTGAAGACTGGCGTCCTCCACTCGTCCGCCCTGCCCTCGGCAGTTCGAGTTCAACCAGCTCAACCAACGTCCGCGAACGTTGTCCGCGGTCGGTCGTGAAGACGGCCGGCATCTTCCATCGCCCGTTGCTTTACCGCTGCTTTACCGCGAATGCCCTCCGCCCAGTTCGAACCCGAGCCGACCGTTCCTGCCGACGTCCTGTCGACGTACGTGCACGACCACGCCGACTACGCGCGCATCCTCGTTGACGGGACGCTCGATCGGTGCGCTCCGCCCGCGCTGCTGCTTTTGGAACCCTCACTGGCCGACGAAGAGTCCTCCTGAAGTTCAGTATTCGACGCGCTCCTCGTAGTCGCGCCAGGCGTCGAAGGGGCGGTGGGCC
>CAZSBW010000227.1:0-5297 GCA_964604815.1 uncultured Salinivenus sp.
AGTAGGGGTCTACGTCGATGTGGCGGTCGTAGGCCTCCACGCTCTCCTCGTTGCGCCCGAGGCGGTCGTAGCAGTAGCCGAGCTCGTACCACACCTCGGGGTGTTCGGGGGCAGCATCTGCGCACTGCTCAAACGCCTCGACCGCCGCCTCAAGTTGGTCGGCCCGCTCCAGGGTCACGCCCCGGTTGAAGAGGGCTTCGCTGTGGAGGGGATTGATGGAGAGCGCCTTCTCGTAAGCCGCGAGGGCGTCCTCCGTGCGACCGAGGCTGTCGAGTGTGATGCCCCGATTGATGAGCGTTTCAGCGTCCACGGGATTCATCTCCAGGGCCTTGTCGTACGCCTCCAGGGCGTCGCGGTGGCGGCCCAGGTTGTTAAGCAGAATGCCGCGTCGCATCCACGCGTCCGACTGATACGGATGAAGCTCGATGAGGTGGTCGACGACCTCCAGGGCCTTTTCCATCTCCTCCTGTTCGAAATAGAAGGACGCAATTTCTTCCAGGTCGCTCGAATCGAAGTACGAAGAGGGATCCTCTTCGTAGGCGGCCACGAGCTCTCTGAGGTGATCTTCGCGGGGGGAATCCTCAAAGTCGTCGCCGAAATCGAATGTGCTCATGTTCGCGCCGGGACGTGTTCAACAGGGTGCGCGGATCGACTGTAAAGACCTATGACGAGGCCAACTGCGTTCTTCTACGTTCTTAGTATAAACTCCTCACGGAGCCACTTGCAACAGGTGGAGTTCGTCTGGGCAGGTTCTTTTCCTGCAACAGATATCTTTTCTATCCCAAATCTGAATCCTCGGTTCGTCTCCATGTTCCTGATCACATTTGAAGGCATTGACGGAAGCGGGAAGAGCACGCAAGCGCGTCGCCTCGACGCGTATTTGCAGGACGAGGGGTACGACACGCTGCTGGTGCGGGAGCCGGGCGGAACCGAGCTCTCCGAGCGGGTCCGGACGCTTCTTTTGGAGCCGGAGCTAACCGTCCAGCCGTTTGCGGAGTTGCTTCTCTTCTCGGCCGCCCGCGCCCAACTGGTGGCCGAGCGCATCCGGCCGGCGCTGGAGGCCGGGCGCATCGTGCTCTGCGACCGCTTCTACGACTCGACCACTGCCTACCAGGGGGCCGGGCGTGGCGTAGCCGAGACCGAATGGCTACAGGCGTTCCACAGACGGGTGACGGGCGATCTCGTGCCCGACCGCACCTACCTCGTGGAGGTGGATCCGGAGACGGCCCAGACCCGCCGAGAGGAGGCGGCAGGCGACGGGGATCGAATGGAGACGGCCGAAGACGAGTTTTACGAGCGCGTGGGCCGCGCGTATGTCGATCTGGCCAAGGAGCATCCCGAGCGCTTTGTGCGGCTCGACGGTCATCGTCCCATCGAAGCCCTGCACGAGTCGGTGCGGGCCGACGTGCAGTCCCTGTTGCCCGAGAGGGGTGGAACCGGCCCTTCCGACACCGGTTCATCCACTCTCTAGGGGAAATGAAAGGCGTGTTCCGTCTCCCGGCTCCGTTCCTTCGTTGCTGGTTTCGCTATCAACCCACTGCCTACCAGTCGCATGTCGACGCTGCCCCAACAGAAGCTCGACGAGGTGCGCTCCATCTTCCAGGCCTTCCTCAAGAAGCGCAACAAGCGCCAGACGCCGGAGCGCTTCGCGGTGTTGGAGGAGATCTACCAGACCGACGACCACGTGGATGCCGACGAGCTCTACGTGCGCCTGAAGCAGGACGGCACCCGCGTGAGCCGCGCCACCGTCTACAACACCCTGGAGCTACTGATGGAGTGCGATCTTGTCGTGCGGCACCAGTTCGGAAAAAATCAGGCCAAATACGAGCGGGCCTACAGCTACTGGCAGCACGATCATCTCATCTGCATGGACTGCAACGAACTCTTCGAGTTCTGTGACCCGCGGTTGCAGAGCATTCAGGAGATGGTGGCCGACATCTATGAGTTCGACATCAAGCACCACTCCCTGAACATGTACGGCCACTGCATCCGCGAGGATTGCCCCAATCGGTCGGAGGTCGACGCGGAGGGGGACGAGGCATCCGAGGAAGCCGCAGCGGAAGAGGCGTGACTGAAGAGCGGCACGCCCTGTTTCTCACCGATAATCCGGGACGCATTCGTAGGCTTGGATCGTTACCGCGCAACTTCTCGACCGAACCGCTGAGCGGCTACGGCGCGGTGCGGCGCGAAATTGGGAACGTGCTCAGCCGGTCCAATCTCTCCCGGGAGCGACGGAGCGAAATTCTCCGGACGGTTGACGTCGACCAGGTTCCCGTTGTCCTGATCGTCTATCTGCAGCGGGAGCAGCAGGAGATTTCCCTCGTCCGCGCCGACGGGCACGCGGCCTCGTCATCAGTACCGACGCCTTCGAGGTCATTGTCGGGAAACTCAAGGAGCCCGGCGACGTGGGGCGAGAGGAGAAAAGCAGGCCGGATCCCGAGCCGGTGTCACCGTTTTCCTTTGATGCGCGCCCGTAGCCCCTCGCTTTTTCGCCCGTTATGTCGTAGGTTCAGAGCAGTTTCCAAAACGGAAGACCTGTCCCCCTGTTGCTGACTGGACGACAACCCCTGCTTCCCGATGGGTCGAACGCGCATCATGTCACCGGCACGCGTGCAACGCACGCTCCGTCGCCTGGCCTACGAGATTGTCGAGCGCAATCGCGGGGCCGAGGCCATCGACCTGTTCGGCATCCGCGAGAGCGGCGTGCCGCTGGCTCACACTCTGGCCGACGAGGTGAACGCCATCGAAGACACCAATCTCGCCGCCTACGGCCTGGACGTGACGCCCTTCCGCGACGACCACCCGGATCTGGATCCGCCTGAGACGCCGCCCCACGACGTGGAAGCGACCGACCGTAACGTCGTTCTGGTCGATGACGTGCTGTTCACGGGCCGCACCGCCCGCGCCGCGCTCGACGCCGTGCTTCAGTATGGGCGCCCCCGATCCATTCAGCTCGTGGTCCTCATCGACCGGGGCCACCGCGAATATCCCATCCAGCCCGACTGCACCGGCCGTCTCCTCCAGACAAAGCACCGCGAGGAGGTTGTGGTGGACACCGACGGCGACTTCGCGGTGTACGTGGAGGATTGAGTGGAGGATTGAGCGAGCGAAGTCGCCGGGGCGTCAGGGAAAGCACTGCGAAGCTGTTTGGCGGACTGGTTGAGACCCCCCAAGAGTACTCGGTCGTGGCCATCTTGTAACTTTCTGAGATTAATTGCCGGACGCGGCCCTGCCGAAGAGTGCCACGAAGGAGCGACAGAAAACCCCTCCGGCCTCGAAGAAAATCACGCCCGGGCGAGAGCGAAGGCGAAACGGCTGAAGTCCTCACTGTTTGAGCGAAGCGAGTTTGAGGATGGGGATCTCTGTGACTTTTTGAGATTAATTACCGGACGTGCTTCCTTACGCAACCTGCCTCGAAGAACCGAAAGAAAGACCGGTCGGCCTCGAAGAAACGGCCGCCCGGACGCCTGTCGGAACGAAACGACCGAAATTTCTCATGTTTGAGCGGCAGTGAGTTTGAGAATGGGGATCTAGATCCCCGTCAGTGGAGAGGAGACAGGCGTCAGGCCGTTTCTTCACAGCCGTGATCTTTTTTGTCCATTTTTGTATCTAGACAAAAATGGACACCAGGCCAAGGAAAGTGATGGAGTTTTACGAAACAGATCCTCGCTTTTGGTAGAAAACCGATGACGTCCCCCGAATAATCTCGCAATCGCACAAGATGGCCTTGCCCCCAGCGCTGCGACTTCGTGGGCCTCGGCTTCTCGTCCAAACAGCTTCTGCACCCTAAGCACGCGTCAGTTCGACGACGCACTCGTGTCTTTCAGGGCCTCCCGGTGCTGCAAGGCTGTCGCCTGGCTCGGGGTGGTGAAGAGGCGAATTTCCGTACCGGCCCGGACGCTGGATCCGGGCGCGTCTCCTTGCCTGCGAACGTAAAGATCGCTTTCCGGGGTTTCTTCGTTCTCCGTCGTCGCGGAGGACCTAGTCAGTGTCGTGTCCATGACGACCGACCGCAGGTCCCTGCGGAGGAGGAAATTGCGGGCAACATCAACCGTGTATCCCACGACATTCGGGACCTCCACGGTCTTCTCGCTTTTGCCGGTGCTGTACCAGAGTTTGACCGCTCCGCCTTTCTTCAGCGAGTCGCCCGGCGCAGGGGCCTGCTTCGTAATTGTGTTGGCGTAGGGGGAGGGGATGGGATCTTCTCGCACTGTATCCACTTTGAGGTCGATCGAGGAGATGCGGTTCTTGGCGTCTCGCACCGACATGCCGGTAAGGTCGGGAATTTTGACGGTCGGCACCTCGCCCGCGTTCACGGTCAGGTACACACGGCGTCCTGGCTTTACGTCGGAGTTGGGCAAAGGCGTTTGATCCACGACGATGTTCTGTTCGACGTTCGGGTTGTAGCGACCCACCTGGCGCTCCACTTGGAGGGCCCGCTCCTGAAGGAGGTGCTTGGCCTCCTCGAACGGGCGATTCTCGACATTTGGAACTCTAATGGACACCTCATGCCGGGTGTAAGAGGGCATGATCATGGCGTCCACGACCAGGTAGGTCCCGAATCCGATGGCGAGCAGGACAACAATCCCGCTCCAGAAATACAGGTTTTTGACGAGCGCGCGCAGCCATGCGAGAGCGGACCAGAAGGACGCACGAAGCTCCATGGACACAGGTCGGGGAGAAGAATAGAATAACGACCACGAGAGGTGGGGACTCGCGTACTGACAGGGAGAAATGCGTTGTAGAGGAAGGGCGTTCCGAGAGAGGAAGAGAGAGGCGAGAATGGACACGCCAAGAAGAGAGTAAGCAGAATTGATGGAGAACGAGTGTGGACCAGCGGTCCATGCATTCTTGAAACAAGCTGGCGGAACAGCGGGAGGGTGCCCATGTCTAATGGTGGCCCGTCGTCGGGAGAGGCCGCTCCAAAGGCCGAGATGACGGGAGTGACAGTGGACGATAAGCACGTGACGATTTAACTTTGCTTCACGTAGCGGGTTGAAACTAATCCTCAGCCGCGGAGTCTAAAGTGGTCCCGTGTTGGCGAGGGTCAGGGATGAGGCCTGGCACCTTGTTTCCGGATTGTTCTTCACTTTGCACTTCCGGGCGCGTCTCAGCACCCATCGGTGTGCTGAAAAGCCGAATGGAGGAATTATGAAATAGTCATTCCTGGCTTGACAAGTCGCGTTGAGTTTTCGTACCGTGTGAGTCCGCGTCGGGTCGAAATATGCCGATGCGAAGTAGAATTTGTTCTTTGACGGAATTGGAAGCATAGCGAGTCCTGGTCGATTCCTTTGCGC
>CAZSBW010000228.1:0-5269 GCA_964604815.1 uncultured Salinivenus sp.
GCTCGCCATTCTCAAGCCCGACTGCGTCCGAAAGGAGCTGATCGGCGAAGTGCTCCGCCGCATTCAAGACGCCGGCTTCCAGATCCGTGCGATGAAAATGATTACAATGTCGAAGGCCGAAGCGGAGGGTTTTTACGCCGTCCACGAAGACAAGCCGTTTTTCGATAGCCTCACGGACTTCATGTCGAGCGGCCCCTGCGTGCCCGTCGTGCTCGAAAAGAAGAACGCCATCGAGGATTTCCGCACGCTCATCGGCGCCACCGATCCCGACGAGGCGGAGGACGGCACCATCCGCAGCGACTTCGCCGACGCCATCGAGCAAAACATCGTGCACGGCTCCGACTCCCCGGAGAACGGGCAAAAAGAGGCCGCCTACTTCTTCCCGGAGCACGAGATCGTGGCCAACAAATAAGCGTCGCTTCTCGGCATGAGTCCCCCGGTCCCCGCGTATCGCGTTTCCTTGGGTTCCCTCGCAGCGGGTTGCGCCCTTCTGGCCCTGCTCGGCGTGGGCTGCCAGTCCGACGCGGAACAGGCTTTGCCCGTCCGAGTGGGGGCGGAGGTGCTGGCTGCGAACGGCTTCGATACGCTTGACGGGGAGCGGGTGGGACTGATCGTAAACCACACTGCACGGGTGGACACGGCCCATCTCATCGACCGCATTGCCCGTGCGCCGAATGTCGAACTCGGCGCCCTCTTCGGGCCGGAGCACGGGCTCCGGGGCACGGCGGGGGCCGGCGATCCGGTCAAAGACGGCCGGGACCCCCGCACCGAAACGCCCATCTACAGCCTGTACGGGGACACACGGCGGCCCACGCCGGACGAAATGGAGGGACTCGACGCACTCGTGTTCGACGTGCAGGACGTGGGGGCGCGCTTCTATACCTACATAACCACGATGGGCCTCGCTATGCAGGCCGCCGCCGAGGCAAACCTGCGCTTTGTCGTGCTCGATCGCCCCAATCCACTTGGGGGATCGTACGTCTCCGGGTTCGTGCTGGAGCCGGAGCACCAATCCTTCGTCGGCCGCTATCCCATTCCCATCGCCCACGGTCTCACGGTCGGCGAGTTGGCTCGGGTTATTAAGAGAGAAAATCTGCTGTCCGGCATCCAGGACCTCGACCTCACAGTCGTGCCCATGGAGGGCTGGTCCCGCGAAAAGCAGTGGCCCGACACGGGACGCGACTGGATTCCGCCCAGCCCCAATCTTCCCACCTGGCAAACGGCGCTCGTCTACCCCGGCATGTGTTTCTTCGAAGGCGTCCGCGTAAACGAAGGCCGCGGCACCGATCATCCTTTCCTCCAGGTCGGCCTCCCGTGGGATCGGGCGGCCGCAGCCGCGGTCGTGGACACCCTCCAGGCCCGCTCCCTTCGGGGCGTGTCGGTCGACACGACGACCTTCACCCCAACCTCGCGTCCGCAGGCCGCCCCGTCGCCTCGCTTCGAGAATCAGCTGCTCTACGGCTTTCGACTACGCGTGACGAATCCCCGGGCCGTCCGCCCCGTGGAGCTGGGAATCCACGTGCTTCACGCAAGCTACCAACAGGCCGAGACAGAAAACGACACGGATTTTCTGAGTCGACCCGAACACCTTGCACGCCTCGCCGGCACCGAGCGCCTACGCGCATTCTTGAAGAGGGGCGCGCGTCCCGACTCGATTATCGCGTCGTGGCGCGAGGAAACGACCGAGTTCCGGAACCGGCGTGCCCCCCACCTTCTCTACTGATCAAGCCGTTTCCTTCTCTTCCGTCTCATCATCGGGCCGCCAGAGAATGGCGCACATGGTTCCCGCGTACCCGGCCACGATCAAAATGGGAGATACATTCAGCGAGGTGAAGCCCATAAATTTCCCGTCGAGGTACATGGCCACAAAGCCAACGACGATGAGAAGAACGCTAGCGAGAAGCATGAGGTAGTTCTGCTTCTCAAAGACGAGGACATCGGACGTCGTCTGATTCGACGACTTGGCCATGACAGCAAAAGGAGAAAATGAGCGATACAAAAACGACGTAGAACTCCCCTCTCTCAGCGCAAGTTGATTCTGTTCCCGTGCAGAAGACGGAGCAACCAGTCCGGTGCAACTCATGCGCGATGCTTCACCTCGCAAGAAAAAGCATAGTGTTTCTGCACAGGTTGGCATACATGCGCTGATCCGAGAAACCAAGGTGCGCGTCGGAAGGTTCCAAGGCACACACTGCTCATTTATACTCGTTGTTCGCCTCGTATGCACCGCCTTTGGTCGGTTCTCCTCCCGGCTGTGTGTCTCCTCTTCTTGTCGCTGAGCCTCACAGCACTCACGTCGTCCACTCCCTCTCTCAGCAGTCGCATCGACGACCTCCTCCAGCGCTGGCAAGTGGAAGACGCCTTCTGGGGCATTGCCATCTACGACGTTGACGCTGAGCGCATGATTTACAGCCGGAATGCCAAACGGGCCTTCCTCCCCGCCTCCAACCAGAAAATTATCACCAGCGCGGCAGCACTCGACCTTCTCGGAAGCACCCATCGTTACGAAACAACCCTGTACCACAACGGCTCGGTCACGGACAGCGTAATGCGGGGCGATCTCATCCTGAACGGGTCTGGTGATCCCACCTTCGGAAGCACCCAGGTGCGCGGCGAAGACCCCTTCAAGGCCTGGGCACAACGGCTCGCCGACGTGGGCGTGGCGCGCATTGAGGGTCGTCTCATCGGCGACGATGATGTCTTCGACGACCGTCCGTACCCGGAAGGATGGACGGTGAACTACATCACCAATCAGAAAGGCCGTCACATGGGCAATAGCGCCGGCGGGCTCGCCTACCGGGACAACGTCGTTCCCCTGTCCGTGCAGGCCACCCGTCCCGGCGCCCCCCCGAGCGTAGAAGTCCAACCCGAAAACGTCGTGTCCATCGACAACCAGGCCACGACCAGCTCGCGCTGGCGCGGCAACACGTTGCAGGTGAACCGGACGTTTTCGACGAACGAGTTGGTCTTGACGGGCTCCGTGGCCCGTTCCTACGACGGCTCGCTGGCCGTCCCTGTGAGCGACCCGACGAGCTTTGTCCTCCGTAGCTTCGAACGCCGGCTTCAAAAGGCCGGGATCGACACCGACCTGCAGCTTCTCGACATCGACGATCTGGACGAAAAGCCGGAGCGCGGCTCTCCGCTCTTTGCCGAATTCTCTCGCCCCCTGGCCGAGATCGTGGCCGTCATGAACAAGGAAAGCAACAACTTCTACGCGGAGCAGGTCTTTCGAAGCTACGGCTGGGGCGGCTCCGCGAGGGGGGCCGCAAATCGGACGGAAACCTTTCTCCGAGAAGCCGGCATCAATACCCGTCCGATCCGCCTCCACGACGGCTCGGGCCTCTCGCGGAAGGACCTCCTCACGCCACAGGCGATGGTGAAGTTGCTCACCTACATGACCGAGCACGGCGAGCGCGAGGCGTTTCTGTCGTCGCTGCCGCAAGGCGGCGAGTACGACACGACGCTTGACTACCGCCTGTCCGGAACCGAGGTCAAAGCCAAAACGGGCTCGCTGGAGTTTGTGCGCACCTTGAGCGGGTACACGAAACGCCCCAATGGCAATCGCGTCGCCTTCGCGCTCTTCGCCAACAACTACACGGGCCCGTCCTACCAGATCTCTCGAACCATTAACGACATCGTGCGCGCCCTGGCCTCCTCATCTTGATCTCGAAAGAGAGCCGCCATTCGTTCGACATTGAGGCGCCAAGTGCACCTACTCCTCGCATGTCTCGATCCACCCGCCGCCTTCTTGCTGCTGTCGGGGTGTTTGTCGTGCAGTGGCTCATCCTCGGTCGCCTCCGGATCTACGGCACCTATCCGGACGCGGTCATGCTCTTTCTCACCTGGTACGCCCTGCACGAGGGCCGCCGGCGCGGGACCCCTATCGGCTTCGCCCTGGGCGCGGCGATGGACGTGGTTTACGGCACGTGGGGCATCCACATGTTCGTGAAGACCATTGTTGGCTTTACGGTTGGGTCGTTCGCGGTGGAGGAGCGGAAGCCCATCCTCATTCACCCTCAGCAGGCTTTTCTGGGCGGCCTCGTGATTGCGCTGCTACACAACGGCCTCATCGTCATTCTGCTCGCGCTCCAGACGGACGCGACGAACAACGTTCTCATCTACGGCCTGTGGCTCGGCTCAGCCCTCTACACCGCCGCGGTGGCCTACGTCACGTCGCTGTTTATGCAATGAGCATCGCGAATTTCTTCTGTATGCACCGTCGAAGCCCCGGAAAAGGAGATTCCTACGGAAGAAGACCAGTTGCGTATTTCGTATTGCGTATCTTTAAATAATACAGGGGTTTGCACGAAATATAAAACACGGAATGCCCGACGTTACTGGTCACAGATAGCGGCAGGCCGTTCGAGCGCCCCCCGACCGGCAGCGCCCTACGTCGCCACGTCGAGAACGTCCTCGAAGGCCGCAAGCACGCGCTGCCGCACCGGCGCCCGCTCGTCCATCGGGAGCAAGGGCAGACGCACGTGGGGCTCCATCCAGCCCATGGCCGCGCACACATCCTTGATCGGGATGGGATTGGTTTCCAGGAAGCAGGCCCGCATGGCTGGGAGGAGATCAAAGTGAAGGTCGCGGGCCGTCGCAAGGTCACCGTCGAGTCCCGCCGCCACCAGCCGGCTAAACTGTTCGGGAAGGGCATTGCTGATCACCGACACAGCCCCGTCGCCACCCATCGACAGCAACGGGAGCGTAATTTCGTCGTCGCCCGCGTAGACCGCAAAGTCGTCCGGGCGATGGAGGAGAATGTCCCCAATCTGTTCGAGGTCGCCGGAGGCCTCCTTTACCCCCACCACCTGCGGCACCTCTTCGGCCAACTGCAGGGTCGTCTCGGCCTCCACGTTGAAGCTGGTGCGTCCCGGGACGTTGTAGAGGATGATGGGCGCGTCGGCCGCCTCGGCAATGGTCTCAACGTGTGCCACGAAGCCGTGCTGCGACGGCTTGTTGTAGTAGGGCCCCACCACGAGGAGACCGTCGGCCCCAGCATCAACGGCCGCCGTCGAGAACGCCACGCTCTCCTCCGTGTCGTTGGTGCCGGTGCCCATGATGACCGGGACGCGCCCGTCGGCCGTCTCGACGGCGAGATCCACGAGGCGAGAGCGCTCCTCGGCGGTGACGGTGGGATTTTCGCCGGTGGTGCCCAGCACCACGAGTCCCGAGACCCCGCCGTCAATCTGGGTCTCGATGAGGTCACAGAAGGCCTCCTCGTCGATCTCGTCCTGGGCGGTGAAAGGGGTCACGAGCGCGGGGGCGACGC
>CAZSBW010000229.1:0-5247 GCA_964604815.1 uncultured Salinivenus sp.
CCGCAAAAAGCTACGCCACCACCTGACCGACCGGCTCGACTATGCCCCAGCCTAATGCATCCTCAATCAGTCTGTTTGGGTCCAGAAGTTCTCTCCATCACTGGGGAAACCTCGCGATTTTCCCCCATGGCCCTTCGTGGTCCCGTTCTTGCTCCATTCGGAAAGATTTCTCGGCTCCGCTCGAAATGACCACATCCAAAAGAGACTGCTTGAAACTGCACTAAGACGGAGCTGCCCGGCGACGCCTGGATGGCCGCTCGCGTCGAGGCCTACGTCGACGACGCCCTGCCCCCGGAGGAGCACGCGCGGTTCGAGGCCTGCCTGTGGGCCGCTCCCTACGGGCAGAAACAAGTCGAGTGCGACCGTGCGTGCCTCTCCCACTGGCCCTCCCCGATCGGAATCGGGACTCATCCGCGCTTGTCCGGCGGTATGCCCCATCGGGAGCAGATGAACCATCCTCCCCCTCAACAGAAAATTTTACGATTATCCTGACGAAGGAGGACGGACGAGACCTGCAACCCCCGACCGACCGGTAGAGATGCCTCTTCCCGAAACCGTCTGGCTGTGAGTACGATGGTGGATCGATTCGCATCCCCAGTGAAACTTCGTTCCAACACGTACAGGGAGCAAAGTGAATCCTACTCAGTTGAGCACTTCCGAATCTAAAGGCCGCTGCTTTCCGGATCATCCACCGTCCCCACATGAACGCCTGGTTCTCCTCCCTCGTACAGTCCGTGGCAAGAACCGGACTTCTCCTCCTTCTCTTCGGGCTCGTTCTGGGATGCGAAGGCGACTACCGACCGCGTGCCGTCGGCGAGGAAGGGAAAATCACCGTCGTCATGGACAGCTCTCTCTGGACTGGACCCGAGGGCGAAACATTTCGAAAGACAGTCACCCCCTGGATCGAAACCCTTCCCCAGCCGGAACGCGCCTTCGAGATCCGTCACCTAGAGCTATCAAACGAACGAGCATACGACCGCATCAAGGGCTTAAAGAACGTCGTCATTGCCGCGCCCCTCAGCGACTCGACCAACGAGGCCAACTTCCTCCGTCGCCGTCTCTCAGAAGATGCCCGTCAGGCCATACAGAACGGGCAGTCGGCCGTCGTCGAGAAGTCCGATTTGTGGCGCCGCAGTCAGCGTACCTTCTTCGTCACGGCGGCCACCCCAGACGCCCTCGCCGAAGTGCTCAGAAACCGAGGCGCCGACATCAAACGCAGCCTCAAGGACGTTACTCTCCAGCGCATGCAGCGCGAAATGTACGATAGGGCTCGCAAATTCGCCCTCGAAGACTCCCTCATGAGGAAGCACCGATTCGCCGTCAACGTCCAGCACGACTTCCAGATCGCTGTCGACACGACCACCCAGTCCTCCGGCTTCGTCTGGCTGCGTCGTCTTCTCGCCCAGACGCGCCGCGAATTCTTCGTCTACTACGAGGAGAACGCGAGCCCTGAACAACTCACCCCGGAGTGGATCTATGCCACACACGATTCGCTGACCCGCGAGCACTTCCGCGGCAACGTCTCCGGCTTTGTTCGCATCGACTACCGGCGCTCGCTGGAAACCCGCCGGTCCAATCCACTGGATCGGTACGGATACGAGTCCCGAGGGCTCTGGCACTTCGTGAAGCCCGCCGACGAAGAAGGCGAGTTTCTGAATCTCGCGGGCGGCGGTCCCTTCCTCATCTACGCGTTTTACGACCGCTCCTCCGACCGCATTTACATGCTTCACGGGTCGGTCTTCGCCCCGGACTACGACAAGCTTCGGTTCATCCGGCAGATGGAAGTAATGGCCAATACCTTCCGGACAAAGACCGACGAAACGACACCGGATTCCGCCGCGGTCGCCTCGATGCAGTAATTCGGACGGATGCAGAACAAGATGGTGCTCTCGCCGAACCGCGTCGTTCCCCCACTCCTCCTCTGCGTCCTATTCGGGCTGTTTGCGTTCTCGGGATGCTCGGTTCTGAAGAGTGACGATCCTCCCCTCGCGGACAGCACCTTCACCCGTGTGCTGATCGACTTGCACCTTACCACTGCCCGTGGGGATCGCCTCTCCAAACTGCCTCCAGCCGCTAGCGACTCTCTCTTTGTCCATCACGGCATTCGACGAGAAGACTTCGACGCCACGCTGCGATACTATACCCGCCGGCCCGGCGCGTTCGAATCGCTGTATGATGCCGTCATCGACACGCTCAACGCCCTCAAAAGTCGGGCCCGCAACCTTCCCGCCTCCTCTGCGCCGGATTCCCTCCGCCCAGATGTCGAGCAACAAACCCGCAAACGCCCGTAATACGGAACCCACCCGATCAGATCTGAATGGTGGAGAAGGTGGTCTTCCCGAATGAGCGGTGTTTCACCTAAACGTTCCAACCTGGCTACCGGTCAATTCTCGGTTCCGCAGCTTCGGCACCGAAAAATCCCTCGGCAGGTCATCCAGGGACGCATTCTTCTTTCGCAAGCAGACATTTCGAGCTCGAGGCGGTATAAAACGTGCTTACTCAATCATATTTGCCCCGCGCTCGGTAAGAGCAAATGTCCCCTTCAGCGGGGAGTCCATCGTCAGATATCCTTCCGTCGCAAGCCAATTGACCAGGGCGTCGATCCGGTGTCGCGGCGCCGGGGCCTCATCGAACCAGTCGGCCCGGGGGGTCCCGGCCTCCACCCGGTGCAGGATCGACCGCAGAATCGGCTCGTCCTCCGGCGTCACGACCGTCGGCTCGTGTCGATCCAGGCACACGTCACAGGCCCCACACCGATCCGGACTTTTCTCCCCGAAGTAGGTGAGTAGAAAGCGGCGACGGCACGTCACGCCCCGCGCGTACCGCAGCATGTACGACAAACGCGTCTCCGCCCGCTGACGGGCGCTCTGCACAGCCCGGTCGTCGACCCGGAGCTTGCCGGCCCGTGGAAACTCAAGCTCAACCTGCAGGACGGCCCCCGGCGGTTGCCACTGCAGCAGGCCCCGCTCTTCCAGATAGCGCAGCCCTCGATTGAGCCGCTCGCGGGACAGATCCATTCGGCGCGTGGCCGACCGCAGGTCGAACCGCCACCACTCCGAGAAGGCATCGGCGTGTACGAGGCGGAGGAGCGTGCGGACAAACCGAGCCAGCGCCCGGTTGTCGAGTTGGCCGGCGTACTGTCGAATGGCGTCGGCGCCCTTCCGAAACCGAACGAGGCCGAGGTGCTTCCGCCGCGGAAGACGCGTCCACGCCCCCTGTCGATCGATCAACTCTATAGCCGTTCGCACTTTGGCCTGCGAGAGGTCCGTAATCTTCAGAACGGCATTCCGGTCCACGACGAGCGGCCCGTCGGGCTCGGAGCCGATGGGCACCTGTCCGACGTTGCACACAGCATCGTATACGGTCCGGACCTCCTCGGCCGTCGGATGGGACGACTCAATCATCGCCTCCTGCGTACCGGCGTCGGGCTCCCGAAAGAGCAGCACGGCGTACGCCCGGTCCCCATCCCGGCCCGCCCGCCCGGCTTCCTGGTAGTAGGCCTCCAGGGACGACGGCACGTCGGCGTGTACGACAAAGCGCACGTCAGCCTTGTCAATGCCCATGCCGAAGGCGTTCGTGGCGACCATAACGCGGACCTCGTCGTCGATCCAGGCCTGCTGCCGCGTTTCGCGGTCCGTCGCGTCCATGCCGCCGTGATACCCCGCCGCCGCCACCCCAATGCTCCGGAGCCGCTTCGCCCAGCGCTCTACCCCCCTGCGCGTGGCGGTGTAGACGATCCCGGTGCCGTCAACGCCCTCCACCACGTCCTTCAACTTGGCCCACTTCTGTTCGGTGCGGAATACCGACCACACGATGTTGGGACGATCGAACCCACGCACAATCTCCTCCGCCTCGGGTACGTCGAGGAGTTGCACGATGTCTTGCCGAACGGTAGGCGTCGCGGTGGCCGTAACTGCAATCGTGGGCGGCTCCCCCACCAGCGACCGCGCCTCCGGAATCTCCAGGTAATCCGGGCGGAAATTATGGCCCCATTCGCTCACACAATGCGCCTCGTCCACCGCCACGAGCGACACGTCGAGCCGCCCGGCGCGAGCCTGAAACACGTCGGTCGTCAGGCGCTCCGGCGCCAGGTAGAGCAGGTCGTACCGCCCGTGCTCCACATCCGTCCAGCGCTGCTCCACCTCGTGCCCGGCCAGCGTGCTGTTGATGCACGTCGCGTCGATGCCCTGGGTGCGGAGTCCCTGGACCTGATCTTGCATGAGGGCAATGAGCGGCGAGATCACCAGTACGACCCCGTCCGCAAGCAGAGCGGGCACCTGGTAACACAGCGACTTTCCTCCCCCCGTCGGCAGCACGCCCAGTACGTCCTTCCCATCGAGCACGGCCTTGATAACCGACTTCTGTCCCGACCGAAAAGACTCATACCCCCACCGCTCCCGCATCACGCGCCGGGCGTCCGCGATGGTTGGGGAGGCGGCCTCGTTCATGACGGGATTGTCGAAGGATGACAGAGACAACTCGTACTGGGCCGGCGCGGGTGCTTATCTCACAGAATTCTGTTCGCTCCCGGGGCGCATTTGGATTCGTCCGTTCTTATCTTTTGTTCTCCGCCTGTGGAGACGGCGCCGCCCTGCGCCGTCTCTCGTCACCACCCCTCCGACCGACTCGGCCGCCAATGGCTTCTCCCCGCGTCTCCATCATCATCGTCTCCTGGAACGCCCGCGCGGTGGTCCGCGAGTGCCTGCCCTCCGTGGTAGCGACCGACTACCCAAACCTAGAAATTATTTTCGCCGACAACGCCTCAACGGACGGCTCGGCCGCCTGGATTGCACGCGAGTACCCATCGGTCAAAATTGTGCGTCATCCCGAAAATTGGCTCTTTGCGCGGGGCAACAATGCGGCTCTGCCGCACGCGACGGGGGAGTACGTCCTCCTCCTCAACAACGATGTGGAGGTGCCGCCGGGCTGGCTTCGGCCCCTGGTCGAGACCATGACGGAGAATCCCGACGTGGGCGCGGTCCAGCCCAAGCTCCTCCAGTACGACGATCGAACCCGCTTCGAATACGCCGGGGGGGCAGGCGGGTTTATCGACCGCGCCGGGTATCCGTTCACGCGCGGCCGCCTCTTCAACACCCTGGAGACCGACCGCGGGCAGTATGACGACGCCTGCGACGTGTTCTGGGCCACGGGTGCCGCCCTCCTGCTCCGCCGCTCGGCCCTCGACGCGGTTGGCCTGCTCGACGAGCGCTTCGAGATGCACATGGAGGAAATCGACCTCTGCTGGCG
>CAZSBW010000230.1:0-5229 GCA_964604815.1 uncultured Salinivenus sp.
CTTCGTCGATCAGTTTCAGCAGGAGGCGCTGGCTGTTGCAAAGGCCGTAGGTTTCCTCCATGTTCTCGCGCATCGCGCTCGCAGACGACCAGGTCGTCGATGATGCCGTGGAAGCGGCTCGTTTGAGTTCTATCTCGAATAGCGGTGCCGAGTCCGACTGACCTGCAGTCGACGCATGACTGCTCCGTCACGACGGCCGACGTCCCTTCCCGGGGCGTCGGCCGTTTCTATTGAGACAGGATGCACTGAGGGAGGGTCGCCCCATCGGAATTTTTCAGGGGCCGCGTCCGACCCCGAACCGCCAGCCACCAACCCGCAGAAATCAGTCGTGTCCGACCCGACGGGACCTCACGTACAGGAGAGTGGATGGCGCGGCCCGGACGATCAGTTCCCGTCACACCGATAGTGCCGATGCAGGTCGCTAAAGAGTGAATCGAAGTGCGAGGCCGGCCTGCTCACCGCGCGGCCCGATGACTTTCGTCTGCCGAGGCAACGGGCCAAGTAGCGCCTTCGGAATTCCTCAGATGACGAGCCCGTTCTGATTCCACAGAGATCGACTGAATGTGCACTACGGGTATCGGCTTGCTGGGCCGAGGCGGAGAACACCCTGGCATGCGTCACAGGGGCTTCGCCTGAACTGCCACCAGGCTGAAGACTACTGGCCCCACGGGCCTTGATTTTTCAGCTGCACGCTCTCGCTGGCATCCGGACAATCCAGAATGGACGCCGGATCGGAGTCGATCGACTCAGCTTTTAGATAGCAATGCTGTTCCGCAATGTTGCATTGTCTCGTGATACTGCGTCTTCGTGAATACGCCGCGTCGGCCCCAAAGACCAGACACGTCCCGTAGATGTCGGCCACGATCGATCTTTTAGGGCGTGCTGTCTGGAGGAACGGTGCAACGCCGCTGTCCAGCCCGTCCCTCACGCCTCCTACTGCCCGAACGGGATGGTTACGCCCAGCCAGGGAAAACCGACGATGCCCGTTTCCACTGACAGGGGACGGAAGAGCCCGAAGTCGACCGCAAAATTCTCTGGGGCCCACCGGACGCCGAAGGAAATCACGTTGGCTCCATCCACAGTCGGGAAGAAGTAGTTTTCGGAGAGGAGATAGGTCGTCCGGCCGATGCGCGTCATGCCACTTACGGTGATGGCCGGGGCATCCGAGAGTTCGCCGTTTACGAAGCCGTATCCAAGGCCGAGGCTCGCATTGTGATTGCGCGTGCCAACCGTGGCCACGCTGTAGAGGAGCCCGGCGCTTTCGGAGTTTTCTGCGCCCAGCACGCCTCCCCAAATCGCACCTCCGGCGAGATGGAGATTCTCCTGAGGGGTGGAAATCGACACCTTCGGAAGCACCCAGACGGGAATTTGCCCCGCACCGAACAGGAAGGTGGGAACGGTCCCGGCCCCGATCGAGAAGTTGCTGTGGATCCCGTAGTTGACGTTGTTGAAGAAGATCCACGTGTTCTGATAGTATCCTTCATTCTTCGGGATGCCGATGGCATTCGTCCCGAAGAAGTAGCGTGTGGATTGCGGGTTGGGGAACCAGTATTCGCCGTCCCGGAGGCGATCCGCGTCAATGTTCTCCATGCTCTCGATGTCGGTCCGCTCGATGGTCACCTCACCGAGTTGTCTCGTGTTGAGGACCACTTCTGTTTCACTTTCGGACGTCAGCGTACCGATGACGACATCTCCTTCGGTCGTCTCGACCCGATACATCTGTTCCTGTTGTGCCTGCTCCATCGAGTCCGGTTTCTGGGCGTGGAGCCGACCGGGATGGCCGAGCGCAAGCAGCCCAAGAAGCAGAGCCACCCCCCACGCGAGGGGTGCGAAGCAAATCTTGCGAGCACGAGAACAACGGCGACGAGCAAACGGCTGAACGCCGATATGTGCTGTGTACGACATGACTGATTTTGGCTTATTGGAAAGCGTGCAACGATGAAATTTCCTCTGTCCGGGTCCTCCACGGTGACCCCGTCCAATCCCGAAACACCAGTTCTCAGTCCGCCGAAATCGGCCGGGACCGATTCCTCAGTGCCCCACGCCCGGCCGACGGAGCGACGCGGCCTGGACGATCGATCCACATCACACCGGTAGTGCCGACGCCGGGCGCTAAAAAGTAATCCGAAGTGCGAGGCCGGCCTGCTCACCGCGCGGCCCGACGGTGGGCGCAACCTGCGCGCTGAGATTGTGCGCCTCGTTGTAGTCTGTGGCGGCCCCCGGGGCGGTGACGATGTCGTATATTGCGCTTGCGCCTCCCCCGAGCACGCCCAACACCATTGCGTTCCATCCCGATTTTTTCCCACCGAGGGCCAGAATGCTACCAACGCCAACGAGGCCCACACTGCCGGTGCGGATGGCGATGCCGGTCCAGCCCTGTCCGGTATTTTCGGCGTAGAAGTGCCCGAACGAGGGGCCGATGACGAGTCCCACGCCCGCGACGGGTGTTAGGAGCGCCGTTCCGCCCAGAGAGTACAGCAGCGCCCGGCCCGACGACTTTCGGTCGACGGAGATGTCGCGTACAGGCGGATCCATTCGGTTCATTGAGTCCGCCTCGCTGGAGTCGGGCTGTTGGGCCGCGGCGGGGAGCACACCGCTCCCCGCCACAAGTAGGCCTGCCAGCAAGAGCAGGCAGATGAAAAGTCGATATCGGGTCGTTCGGCTGAGGGGGAGAGCAAACATGGCGTCTTGCAGAATGGGCCAATGTAAAGAGCTCGAATGAGGGTCGCGAAGAAACGCCCGCGACGCTGCATGACCTTGTCACGCTGCATGACCTCGTCATGCTGCATGATCTTATCATGCTGCGTTCTCATGAATACATCTCCCCGCCTCCGAAAAACCAGACATGCGTCCGTAGAGATCGGACATGTCCGATCCCTCGTGAGGCTGAAAGGTCCAACGTGCTCATCACGGGACGACGAGCAGTCGGACGCAAGGCTGGGCCATCGGAGAAGACGAGAGGACGCTAAAATTGAACATTACTTTAGCGATTTTCGGCGGCCATGAGGCCAAAAAAAGAAACCACGGCGACACCTTGGAGAGGTAGGGTGCAGGCCAATCGGCGACCGATTGCTTCGGAGGCGACGGTTGTTCGAGGGCGGGCCGCGCCGTCTACGCCGTGGATGAGGTCCTCCTTCGCGCCAGTAGCTCCTTACGGTGAGACAGGGTCACCGGGAAGAAGCCCCGACGCCCACCCGATTACTGTCTGTTCTGAGCAGCCATGTCGTCGGTAAATTTTCCGTCGAGGACGAGGAGGTATGCCCAGAGGGTATCGCTTTCGGCACGGGTGAAGTGATCTCGGTGGTCTTCTTCGAGGCTCCGAACTTCCTGTGTGGAATACGCGCTCCGGTCCTGGGCCGGAATGCTGGTGGGCGTGCGGATGTGGATGTTGGGTTTGCTCAGATGGGCGTCCAGGGAGGGCGGTTTTCGACGCAAACCGCGAAGGCATCCGGGCGGCCGGTTTCCCGGCCTCCCGTCGATAAACAAGCCGCATGAATTGTTGTACCGATTGTGTTCCTCCATGGTTGTGCCTTCCAACTGATCTGGGGACAAATCCGCGCTCCCCTTCCGGTGAACAGAATCGAGAAAAGAGGCCCCCGCGCGTTCCGGCGTTGCCTGGCCCGAGCGCCTTGACTCTGTCCGCCCCGGCCCGCAACTTCCAATCCCGCCCCCGCTCTCTTTTCCACTGCTCCCCATTCTCATGAAGACCCACGAACCCCTCTCCGGCGTCGACGCGGCCTGGCTGCGCATGGACGACCCGACGAACCTGATGACGATCACGGGGGTCCTGGTGCTTGAGGACCCGATGGATGTCGGCACCCTGAAAGAGCTGCTCCAGGAGCGACTGCTCGGCTTCACGCGGTTTCGGCAGCGGGTGCGCAACGTGGAGGACGGGCCCCGGTGGGCGCTCGATCCGAACTTTGACCTCGACCAGCACGTTCGCCGCTCGGCCCTCCCCGGCGAGGCGGGACACGCAGAGCTGAAGGTGCGCGTGAGCGAACTGATGAGCGTGCCCCTCGACCGCTCGAAGCCGCTCTGGCACATGGAACTCATCGAGGACTACCTCGGGGGCAGTGCCGTCATCGTGCGTCTGCATCACTGCATCGGCGACGGCATCGCGCTCGTCCAGGTGCTGCTTTCCCTGACCGACGAGCACTTCGATCCCTCGCGCTTTCCGGAGACGGAGGAGTCGGACTCGTTCTTGCCGGGGGCGGTGCGGGGCGCCCTGAAAACGGTGCAGGGCGCCGTGTCGGCGGGCAGCCGCCTGCTGGCCGAGGGGGCCGAATCCCTCCTGAACCCCTCGCACGGCTTCCTGCGGGCCAAACAGGGCATGAGCCTGGGGGCGGCGCTCTCGAAGTTTGCGCTCCTCGATGCCGACACCGAGACGGTCTTCAAAGGGGACCTGGAAGTTGCGCAGAAGGCCACGTGGTCCGGGCCGCTCGACCTGACGACCGTTAAGCGCATCGCCCACACCATCGACGCGAAGGTGAACGACGTGCTCCTCGGGGCCGTGGCCGGCGCGCTGCGGCACTACCTCGACGCGCACGACGAGCCGACCGAGGGGGTCATGGTGCGGTCCCTCATTCCGGTAAACCTGCGGCCGCTGGAGAAGGCGTTTGAGCTGGGCAACCGCTTCGGGCTCGTGTACCTGGACCTGCCGGTGGGCCTCGACGACCGGCTCGAACGCGTGCTGGCAGTGAAGGCGCAGATGGACGAGATGAAGGGCTCTTCCGAGGCGGTGGCGGCCTTCGGCGTGCTGGAGGCCCTCGGCCACTTCCCGGCGGAGGTGGAGGAACAGGCCGTCCGCTTTTTCGGGAGCAAGGCCAGTGCGGTGATGACCAACGTCCCCGGCCCGCAGGAGCAACTCCACATGAAGGGGTGCCGCGTGCAGAACGTGATGCCGTGGGTGCCCCGCGCCGGGCGCATCGGTCTTGGCGTCAGCATCTTCAGCTACAACGGAGAAGTGCGGATCGGTGTGGCCTGCGACGCGAATCTCATTCCCGACCCCGACACGATCATAGACGGCTTCGAGGCGGAGTTCGACCGGCTCGCCGACAACCTGTCGCCGACGGCAGATACGTGACCCCTCTCTTTTGGTGTTCCGTGCGGACCCGTAGGGAACGTGACGACGGAGGCCCTCGCATAATGAGTGCTTCCCTCCCAACGAGCACCGATACCATGGCTGTCAAACAGAAGCGCGAGACGGCGCCCGCAATTATTCGAAACCAT